>CBFDBL010000728.1:0-3229 GCA_965603035.1 uncultured bacterium | reverse complement strand
GGGCCGCGGCGGCCCCGGCGCGCCGGGCGCGGCGGAGGATCTCGACGAGCCGCCAGCGCTTGGTCTTGCTGAGCGGGCGCGTCTCCATGATGAGCACGTGGTCGCCCTCGCGCGCCTCGTTGCGCTCGTCGTGGGCCTTGTAGCGGCTGTAGGCGCGGACGTGCTTCTTGAAGCGCGGGTGCAGGACGCGCCGCTCGGCCTCGACCGTGATGGTCTTGTCCATCCTGTCGCTCGTCACGACGCCGACGGCGGTCTTGCGGTGGCCTCGCTTCACTTCGACTTCTCCAGTTCGCGCTCCCGCAGGATGGTCTTGATGCGGGCGACGTCGCGCCGCGTCTCGCCGATGAGCGCCGGGTTCTCGATCTGCTCGGTGCTGGCCTGGTAGCGCAGGTTGAAGAGCTCCTTCATCCTGTCCTCGTACTCGCGCAGCAGCTCGGCATCGGCCATGTTCCGAAGCTCCCTGAGCTCGCTCGGCCTCATACCTTGTGCCTCCGAAGCACGAAGCGCGTCCTGACCGGCATCTTGCGGGCCGTGCGGTTCAGCGCCTGCTTGGCGATGTCCTCGGGCACACCGCCCAGCTCGTAGATGATGCTGCCGGGCTTCACCACGGCCACCCAGTGCGACGGCTCGCCCTTGCCCTTGCCCATCCGCGTCTCGAGCGGCTTCGCCGAGACGGGCTTGTGCGGGAAGATCCGCAGGTAGAGCTTCCCCTCGCGGGCCAGGAAGTGGGTGGCCGCGACCCGGCCCGCCTCGATCTGGCGAGCCGTGATCCACCCGGGCTCGAGGGCCTGGAGCCCAAAGTCGCCGAAGGCGACCGTGTTGCCGCGGGTGGCCTTACCCCTGACCCGACCCCTCTGGCTCTTGCGGAACTTCACCCGTTTCGGCATGAGGGGCATGCCGTGCCTCCTTCTCCGATCTCATCCCACGGTAGACCCACACCTTCACCCCGATGTGGCCGTAGCTGGTCTTCGCTTCGTCGAAGCCGTAGCTGATGTCGGCCCGCAGGGTGTGCAGCGGGATCTCACCGACGACGACGCGCTCGGTGCGGGCGATCTCGGCCCCGCCGAGGCGACCACTGACCTGGATCTTGATGCCGCGCGCGCCCGCCTGCATCGTCGTGTCGCAGGCCTTGCGCATCACGCGGCGGAAGTGGGCGCGCTTGCTGAGCTGCTCGCAGATCCCCTCCGACACGAGCTGGGCCTCGAGCTCCGCCGAGGCGACCTCGTTGATCTTGATGTGCACCGTGCGCCCGACCACGTCCTCCAGCTCGCCCTTCAGGCGGTCCACCTCCGAGCCCTTCCGCCCGATGATGATCCCCGGCCGGGCGCTGAACAGGATGACCTTGACGACCTCGCGGGTGCGCTCGATGTCGATGCGCGGGATCCCCGCGTAGCGGTAGTTGCGCTTGATGTGGCGGCGGATCTTCTCGTCCTCCACCACGTAGCGGCCGAACGACTTCTTGTCGGCGTACCACCGCGAGCGCCACGGCTCGGTGATGCCGATGCGCAGGCCGATTGGATTGACCTTGTGACCCATGGTCGAGTCTATGCCTCCTGCTCCTCGCCGTCGCTGAGCACGACGGTGATGTGGGAGCTGCGCTTGCGGACGATGACGGCGCGGCCCATGCTCCGCGGCCGCATTCGCCGGAAGCTCGGGCCCTGGTCGGCCCAGGCCACCTTCACGAAGAAGTCGTCCTCGTCGAGCCCCGCGTCCTTCTCCTGAGCGTTGGCCCACGCCGCCCGCACGAGCTTGTGCAGGAACGACGCGGCGCGCCGCTTCTCGACCCGCAGCACCGTCAGTGCCTGGTTGAGCGGCATCTCCTGGATCAGCCGGGCGACTGGGCGCACCTTCTTGGGCGAGATGCGCGCGAATCGCAGCTTGGCCCGGAACTCCATCGCTCTCTCCACCCTAGCGGCGCCGGCGGCCGCCGTGCCCGCGGAACGTGCGCGTGGGGGCAAACTCGCCCAGCTTGTGCCCCACCATGTTCTCGGTCACGAAGGTCCGCAGGAAGTCCTTCCCGTTGTGCACGAGGAACGTGTGGCCCACGAACTCCGGCACGATCGTGCAGGCGCGCGACCAGGTCCGGATCGGCTCCATCGCGCGCGTCTGCTTCTGGATCTCGACCTTGCGCAGGAGCTTGAGATCGACGTAAGGGCCTTTTTTGATGGACCGCGACATGGCCGCGCGAGCCTCCGTTACCTGCGTTTCTTCTTCTTCTGCCGCCGACGGACGATCATCCCGTCGGTCCTGTTGCGCTTCTTGCGGGTCTTCCCGCCCTTGGCGGGCTTGCCCCACGGCGAGCAGGGCTGGCGCCCGCCCGAGCTGCGGCCCTCGCCGCCGCCCATGGGGTGGGACACCGGGTTCTGCGCGACGCCGCGCACCCGCGGCCGGCGCCCGAGCCAGCGGTTGCGGCCGGCCTTGCCGAGGCTCACGGCCGCGTGCTCGGGGTTGCTCACCTGGCCGATGGTCGCGCGGCACTTCAGGTGCACCTTGCGGACCTCGCCCGAGGGCATGACCAGGTGGGCGTAGTTGCCCTCCTTGGCCGTGACGTGGGCCGCGAGGCCTGCCGAGCGCACGAGCTTGCCGCCGCGCCCGGGCCGCAGCTCGATGTTGTGGATCGCCATGCCCCCGGGGATGTTCGCCAGCGGCATGCAGTTGCCGACCTTCGGCTCCACCTTCTCGCCCGAGTGCACCGTCTCGCCGACCTCGAGCCCGCGGGGCGCCAGGATGTAGCGCTTCTCGCCGTCGCTGTAGTGGAGCAGGGCGATGCGGGCCGAGCGGTTCGGGTCGTACTCGATCGCGGCCACGCGGCCGGCGACGCCGTCCTTGTCGCGGCGGAAGTCGATCCTGCGGTAGCGGCGCTTGTGGCCGCCGCCGCGCCGCCGCGAGGTCACGCGGCCCATGTTGTTGCGGCCGCCGGTCTTCGGCAGCGGCTCGAGCAGCGACCTCTCGGGCTTCTGCTTCGTCACGTCGCTGCGATCGTCGAGCGCCGTGAAGCGGTTGCTCGGGGTCGTGGGTCTTCGCTGCTTGATCGCCATGGCGGTCGCGTCCTCTGGCGCGTCAGATGTCGAGGGTGCTGTCCTCGGAGATGAACACGAGCGCCCGCTTCCACGAGCGGGTACGCCCAGACTTGTGGCGCAGCCGGCGACGCTTCCCCTTGCGGTTCTTCGTCCGCACGGCCACGACCTTGACGTTGTTAAACACGTCCGCCCACGCTTGGTCGATAGCT
>CBFDBL010000727.1:0-3233 GCA_965603035.1 uncultured bacterium | reverse complement strand
GTCATCGCCCCCGGCGCCTGCGGGCCACGGAAGGCGGGCCTCGGGACAGGTGGCGGCGCTTTGCATTGGCTATGCACAAGTCAGTAGCTCATTATAGTCGGGGCGGGGCGCCCGATCATCACCCTGTCGCGAAGGGCCAGAGCAGGAAGCCGTCGCCCACGCCTGCCGGCGATGCGCTCACGGCGGCGGCCTCCCGCCCAGCAGGAAGGCGACTGTGAGCAGCGCGCCGAAGGCCATGTGGAGCTTCGCCGTGCTGGCATCGAGCGCGCGGAAGGGCAGGCCAGGCGGCTGCTCGCGCCGCGCCCGGCTGTCGCGGAGCCGTCCCGCGGCCAGCGGCAGGGCGAGCAGACTGAGGAGCACGGTGGGGGGCGCCCGCAGCTCGCCCGCGGCCAGGAGCCCGACGACGAAGTAGGCGAGCACCAGGACGAAGGGCGCGAGCACGAGCAGGGCGTAGTAGAGCGCCGAGCCGCGGTCGCTCAGCCGCGAGGCGACCGTGCGGCAGCCCGCGGCGGGGTCGGCGTGGCGGTCGCGCCAGTTGTTGGCGTGCAGGATCGCCGTCGTCAGCAGCGCCAGCGGCACGCCCCACAGCACGGGCAGCCAGTGGAACGCCCCCGCCTGCACGTAGAAGGCCCCGAACACAGGCAGCACCCCCAGCGCGAGGAACACCGCCAGGTCCCCGAGCCCGGCGAACTTGAGGCACAGGCCAGGCAGGGTGTACGTGAGGGCACAGAAGGTGCCGAACAGCCCGAGCGCCAGCACCACCCAGCCCGCCTGGCTCCACAGGTAGAGCCCGATCCCGACGCCGACGGCGAGGAACGCGATGCCGCCGCCGAGCGCCTGCCGCTCGGAGACCAGGCAGCGGACGACGGCGCCGCTGGCGGGATGGACCTCGGTGTCGATGCCGCGGTGGTGGTCGTAGCAGTCGTTGAGCAGGTTGGCGGCTGCCTGGAAGCACAGGACGCTGACGAGCGTCGCGGCGGCCAGCCCCCACCGCATCGGCGCCCCCGTGTAGCGGGCGAGCGCGAGCCCGAGCGCGACCGTGAGCGCCGACGCCGTGAACGCCCAGGGGCGGACGGCGATCAGCCAGCTCTTGATGGTCGAGGGTGCAGAGGCTTGATCGGGCATATGCCCTCCGGTCTCCGGCCTGCTCGCAGTATCGATGATCCCCTGGGCAAGCTCAAGCGCGGGTGTGACGGCGATGCTCAGCGTGCGTTCGGACGACGCGTGCCCTCGTAGAACGCGGCGATGCTCTTCATCAGGACACGGCCGGACTCGACGTTGTCCTTCTTCGTGTAGATCGCGCCGGCGCCCTCGCACAGGACGGTTCAGTCGGCCCCGGCCAGTTGCTTTCCCAGCTCGCGGGCCTGTTTGAGCAGGGCCTTGTTGGCCTTGATCTCGCCGGCTTCCCAGGCGGAGCCGTAGACCATGCCGACGAGGTCGGCGCCGACGTAGCGGCAGGCGTCCTGGAACATGCGGAGGGCGTTGGCCGCGCCCGATACGAAGGGGTCGGGGTCGGCGTAGGTCAGCACGACGCCGACGCGCTTGCCCTTCAGGTCGGGGTAGCCCTGGGGGCCGCCGAGAGCGTACCAGCGGTCCATGAAGAGCTTGGTCTGGGCCGAGACGGTGAACCAGTAGATGGGGCTGGCGATGACCAGCGCGTCGCAGGCGCGGAGCGTGGGGGAGAGGGCTGTCATCTCGTCCGGCAGGACGCAGTCGTCGGCAGCGTCCTTGCGGCACCCGTCGCAGGCGGTGCAGGGGCGGATGTCCATGCCGTGGAGGCGGATGGTCTGGACTTCGGCGCCTGCCGCTCGGGCTCCGGCGGCGAGGCGCCTGGCGAGGATAGTGCTGTTGCCCTTGCGGCGGGGGCTGGCGAGGGCGATGAGCACCTGTTGCGTCTTCTTGGCGGGCATGTGGCCGGTCACTCCTCCAGGTAGCGGCGCAGGGCCTTGGCGAGGTCGCGGCCGAAGGCTCGGGCGCTGTCGGCCGTGACGGGCTGGCCGCTGGCGTTGGCGTAGGGGATCTCGAACGTGGTGGCGAGCCCGATGCCGGGCAGCTCGCCGGCCCAGTGGCTGAAGCTCTTGCCGGCGCCGTAGTTGCGGGCGGTGTTCCACGCCTTGCCGAAGGGCAGGTTGTCGCGTGCGTGGTAGGGCAGGGGGCCTGTGCGGGCGGCCTCGAGGGTCTTGGCGAAGGCGGACTGGGCTTCCCAGATGGCGGGCGTGCGCGAGCCGACGATGTAGATGACCTCGTTGTGGGTGCCGCGGATATGCGGGCAGTGGAGGTCGAGCGCGGCGTGGAGACGGCCGCCGGCCCATTGGGGCACGAGCTCGCGGAGGGCCTTGACCGAGGGGTAGATAGAGTCGTCGCCGTAGTCGCGGTTGTGGTCGTGGGGCTTGCGGTTCTTGCCCTGGTCGCCGTCCTCGACGCCGTCCTTGTCCACGAACGGGACGATCATCATCTCGACGTGCCTGCGGAGCCAGGCGCCGTCGTCGGCGTGTGCCAGCGCGGCCTCGATGAGGCCCTCGACGGCGTAGCTGGCCATGCACTCGCAGCAGTGGTGGCGGCACGTGATCAGCACGCGGTGGTCGGGCGTCCCGCCCAGGCGGCCCACGTGCAGCCGCTCGACCGGCCGGCCCTTGCGGGTCCTGCACAGCGTCGCGACCTTCAGGTGCGGGCTGTCGTGGAAGCGCCCGAGCAACCGCTTCAGATCGGCCTCGAAGTAGGGCATGGCGAAGCAGAAGCGCACCTCGCCGGCATCGGCGGCGAAGGCGTAGGCGAACGTCGTGCCCTTGACGGACCGCTTGCCGAGCCACGCCCACGTCCGGCCGCCGTCGACGCTCGCGGCGGGGCCGCGCACGCCGAGCACGTTGCCCTGGGTGAAGTGGAACGTCAGCCTCCGCCCCGCCGCCCCGCGCACGCGGAAGTGCCACCAGAACCACGTGCCCCGCGTGTCCCGCACGTCCTGGCGGACGAACACCGCGTCGGCCTCGATGCGCTCGACGAGCAGGTTGCCGCCTGGGAACTCGGAGTCGACGACGAGCGTGGCCCTCTTGAGCAGCGTGGCGGCATCGGCCCTGGCGGCCAGGACGGCGGCGAGGAGGGCGAGGCAGGCCAGGGCGGCGAGGGGGTCGTCGATCCGCAGGGGGGGCATGGTCGCTCCTTTCGGGTCACGGCTTGGGCGAGAAGCGCTCGACGATCTCGGGCGGCAGGGCATGGGGGCGGCCGTCGGGGCCGGT
>CBFDBL010000726.1:0-3238 GCA_965603035.1 uncultured bacterium | reverse complement strand
CCTGGATGTCGATGCCGTCGAGCGAGAGGCCGGCCTGCCTGGCTGCCTCGGCCACATGGGCCTCAACGCCCAGGAGCACGGGCTCGCAGATCCCGTCCGCGGCGCAGATGTGGGCAGCCTCGATGATGCGCGCGTCCGTCGCCTCAGGGAAGATGATACGCCTGGGCTCCTCGCGAGCGAGGGCCTTGAAACGTTCCGCAATATCGGTGTCCATGGGTGTCCGACTCGGTTGCGGGCCGCGGGACCGCCGCCCTCAGGACTGGAACTCGACGGTCAGCTTGGACGGCGCGTCCTCGGCCAGGATGCACAGGACGTTGGGGTGGAGCTGGAGGGCGCTGGCGGGACAGGCAGCGGTGATGGGTCCCTCGAGCGCGGCCTGGATGGCGTCGGCCTTGCCACCCGCGGCCAGCATCAGCAGCGTCTCGGCCTCTAGGATCGTGCCCATGCCCATGGTGACGGCGTGGGTAGGCACCTGGTCGATGTCGTCCCCGAAGAAGCGCGCGTTGGCCTCGCGCGTGCCCTGGGTGAGCTTCACGACCCGCGTGCGCGAGGCGAGCGACGAGCCGGGCTCGTTGAAGCCGAGGTGCCCGTTGTGGCCGATGCCGAGCACCTGGACGTCGATGCCGCCGATGTCCTCGATCCAGGCCTCGTACTCGAGGCTGTGCAGCTCCATGTCCTCGGCGTTGCCGTCGGGCACGTGGGTGTTGGCCTTGGGGATGTTGACGTGGTTGAAGAGCTTCTCGTCCATGAAGCGGCGATAGCACTCGGGGTGCTCGATGGGCAGGCCGATGTACTCGTCGAGGTTAAAGGTGATGGTCGTCGAGAAGTCCAGGCCCTCCTCCTTGTGCAGGCGGATGAGCTGGTCGTACATGGGCACCGGGGTGCCGCCGGTGGCCAGGCCGAGGACGAAGTGGGCCTTCGCCCGCATCTGGGCCGCGATGAACTCGGCGCCGAGCTTGCCCATCTCCTCCGGTGTGCCGACCTTGATTACTCTCACGCGCCCACTCCTTTCCGTACAATATCATGAACTAGGCCGCCACCCCCTGGGGCCACTGGCCTCGTATTATCGCGAAAACCAGGGGCCCGTCAAGTTCGATTGCCGGTCGAGGGGCGCGGCCCGCTCCGTGGCTGCGGCGGCGGCTTTGACAGCGCCCCGCGGCGGGGCTACAATCCGCTCGCCCGCCGCCGAAGGAGCCGCCGGATGAGCGCATCGGAGCCGCTGGAGACGATCGAGGGCACGGTCGAGCGCGTGGTGTTCCAGGCGCCCGACGGCGGCTACACGGTGGCGCGCCTGTACCGGGAGGACCGGCGGGAGCTGACGACGATCGTGGGCAAGCTCGTGGAGCTCAAGGAGGGCGAGCTGCTGCGGCTGGAGGGGCGGTGGGCCGTGCACAAGCGCTTCGGCCGGCAGTTCGAGGTCGTGCGCTACCAGGTCGTGACGCCCACGACGGCGACGGGGATCGAGCGGTACCTGGGCTCGGGCTTGGTTCCCGGGATCGGGCCTGCGCTGGCGAAGCGCCTGGTCCGCAAGTTCGGCGATGCCACGCTCGAGGTCATCGAGCACCACTCGGGGCGCCTGCGCGAGGTCGAGGGCATCGGCCCGAAGCGCCAGGGCGAGATCGTCGCGGCCTACGGCGCGCAGCGGGGCCTTCGCGAGTTGATGGTCTTCCTCAGCCAGTACGGCGTCTCGCCCACGCTCGGCGCGAAGATCCACAAGGCCTACGGCGCCGCCGCCGCCGTCGTCCGCGACAACCCCTTCCGGCTGGCAGCGGACGTCTTCGGTATCGGCTTCAAGACGGCCGACCGCATCGCGCGGTCGATGGGCCTGGCCCACGACTCGCCGCAACGGGCCCAGGCGGGCGTCGTCTACGCGCTCCAGCAACTTGGCGACGACGGGCACGTGTGCGCTCCCCACGAGCGGCTCGTCGCCGCGGCCGGCGAGGCGCTCGACCTGCCGCGCGAGCAGGTCGAGGCCGCCGTCGAGCGCCAGGTGCAGGCCCAGGAGCTGGTCCGCGACGGCGCGCTGCCCGCCTCGCCCGTCTACCTGCCCGCCCTCTACGCCGCCGAGTGCGGCGTGGCGCGCGCCCTGCGCGACGTCGCCCGCGCCGAGCCGGGCTTCCCGCCCATCGACCCCGACGGCGCCCTGCGCTGGGTCGAGCGGCAGACGGGCATGGCCCTCGCCGAGGGTCAGCGCGAGGCCATCCGCCGCGCCGTAGCCAGCAAGGTCACCGTCATCACCGGCGGCCCCGGCGTCGGCAAGACCACCATCGTGCGCTGCCTCGTCGAGATCTTCGCCGCGCGCCGACTCGCCGTCGCTCTCGCCGCGCCCACGGGGCGCGGCGCCAAGCGACTCGCCGAGGCCACCAGCGCCGAGGCCATGACCATCCACCGACTCCTCAAGTACCAGCCTCGCACCAACAGCTTCGAGGTCAACGAGCGCTGCCCCCTGCCCGCCGACGTCGTCGTCATCGACGAGGCGTCCATGATGGACCTCCTGCTCACCTGCCACCTCATCCGGGCACTGCCGAGCCAGGCACTGCTCATCCTCGTCGGCGACGTGGACCAGCTCCCGTCCGTCGGGCCGGGCAGCGTGCTCCGCGACCTCATCGACTCCGGCGTCCCGAGCGTCGTGCGGCTCACCGAGATCTTCCGGCAGGCGACCGACAGCCTCATCGTCACGAACGCGCACCGCATCAACCGGGGGGAGGTGCCCCACCTGACGCGGCGGCCCGGCGACGAGCGCCGCGACTTCTTCTTCCTGCGCCGCGACGAGCCCGAGGCGGCCGCCGAGGCCATCCTCGACCTGTGCGGCCGACGCCTGCCCGAGACCTACGGCCTCGACCCCATCGACGACATCCAGGTCATCGCGCCCATGCACCGCGGCGCCGTCGGCGCGCAGAGCCTCAACGCCAGGCTCCAGGAGCGCCTCAACCCCCGCGGCGCCGCCCACACGCTCGGCCACCGCACCTTCCGAGTCGGCGACAAGATCATGCAGGTCCGCAACAACTACGACAAGGACGTCTACAACGGCGACATGGGGCGCATCGTCGCCGTCGAGCCCGCCGTCGGCATCGTCGTGGTCCGCATCGACGACCGCGAGCTCAGCTACCCCCTGTCCGAGCTCGACGAGATCGTCCCCGCCTACGCCATCACCATCCACAAGAGCCAGGGCTGCGAGTACCCCGCCGTCGTCGTGCCCATCCTCGAGCCCGACCGGCTCTTTGCCCCGGGCGGCAGC
>CBFDBL010000725.1:0-3238 GCA_965603035.1 uncultured bacterium | reverse complement strand
CTCCGCGCGCATGGGGTCGAGTGTGATTTCCTCGTCGGGCGGCCCTGGGCGCCAGAGGCAGACGTTGTCGAGGCGGTAGGTCGAGCCCGCGTAGTTGCCGCCGAAGCCCGCGGTCAGGTAGTGGCGCCGGTCGCGGGTGCCGAGCGCGAGCGCCGTCACGGGCAGGGTCGTGGCGTCGGGGTAGCAGCGCAGGAGCAGGGCGCGGAGGTCGATGGTCGCCGAGTGCCACTGGTCGTCGGGCTTGTGGTCGATGGAGCCGAGGATGGGGATGCCGGCCACCCGCGCCCGGCGGTCGGCGAGCAGGACGGCGTGCTCGCGGCCGTTCATCTTGACGTGGAGGTTGGCCTTGACCTCGGGCGGCATGCGGTAGTCGAAGGACAGGAAGGGCCGCTCCATGGCGTCGAAGGGCTCGATGGGGAAGGCGAGCTCGAAGCTGCCGCCGGCCCGCGGGTTGGTGACGGCGAGCGCGAGGCCCTTGCCGCGCGGCTCGAGCCGCACGGTGGCGCTGCCCGGCAGGCTGCCCCACCTGGTGGTGCCGCCCTCGAAGTCGTGGACCCTGGCGCCGTGCGACGAGACGACGGCTGGCGGGGCGCGGAACGCGGGCCGCTCGACGGGCTCGGCGAGCGGCAGGGCGGTGCCGTCGGCCTCCTCGTAGGCGAGCCAGGCGCGGGCGATCATCACCGAGTTGTCGTAGGTCCACAGGCACGCGCTCCCGCCCTCGAGCGGCTCGGGGTCGTCGTACTGGAGTGCGAGCCGATCGTCCACCCAGCACGAGATGGTCGAGCCGTGCTTCTCGATCGCGATGTGCCACCACTTGCGGTGGAGGAAGTTGGTGCTGGGGGTCGTGTCGAGCAGCGTGGGGGGCCGCAGGGTCTCCTTGGTGGTCGTGGCGACGATGGTCTCGCCCTTGAGCAGCGCGCTGCGGGTGTTGAGCCATCCGCCGTAGATGAAGGTATAGCCGGAGGCGAGGTTGCGGCCGTCGGCGCAGATGGTGACGTTGAGCTCCATGGGGCGGTAGATGCGGCTGTCGCGCTGCTTCATCTGGAAGGCGGCGAAGAAGTGGACGGCCATGTCGCCCCGGAAGGCCCGCTTGTACCACAGCGTCGCGGCCTGCGGCGAGCTGCCGCCGTACCACGACCACTGGGGCGAGCAGGTCCAGCGGTTCTGCATGAGCCACTCGCCGCTCTCGGCGCGCCACTCGACGGGCGCCGCCTCGAAGTACTCGTCCACCACGTTTGCCGAGCCGACCGACGTGCTCGCCAGCTCGGGCTGCCAGCCCTCGGCCCACAGGGCCACGCGCTGGCCCCCCGGCGCCTCGGACGCGCGGTGCCACAGCACCCGCTCGCCGTCCACGAAGGCCGCCGCGCACCGGCCCAGCCAGCGCAGCTCGAGCGTCGTCACCGCCACGGACGGCGCCGCCGCCGTCCCGACCGCCCGC
Source organism: uncultured bacterium (assembly GCA_965603035.1). GTDB lineage: Bacteria > Planctomycetota > PUPC01 > DSUN01 > DSUN01 > CAZDNN01. Next base: position 1,800 of record CBFDBL010000725.1, on the reverse strand, counting down.
TCGCCGGCGAGCAGGGTGAGCCTGGCCGGCTGGTCGGGCCGTGGCTCGACGACCAGGCGGTAGCCGCTGTCGAGCGCCTTGCCGTCGGCGCGCACCGCGAACCCCAGCGTGCCCGGCACGGCCGACGGCTGCGCGAAGGTGTAGCGGACCGCGCAGTCGCCCCAGTGCACTATCTCGTGCCACGCCACCGTCCGGCCCTTCTCGGGGCTGACCTGCCAGTCGCTGCCCGCGCTCGCCCAGGCCGCCATCGTGTCCTCGCCGGCGAAGATGCGGTTGTGGACTTTCACCGGCCGCGGGCTCTGGCCCGCCGACAGCCGGACGGCGCCGAAGCTCGCCGCACGCCGGTCGGCGAACAGCCCGACCCGCCCCATCCCAGCCTCGGGCCGGTACGCGCCCGCCACCTGGCGGCCGTCCACCCAGGCACGCACGCGGCCGTCGCGCTGGGTCACCCGCATCCGCCGCGGCGCCGACGCCGACGGGCTCAGCGCCGCCGTGGCCAGGACGGTGGCCTTCCCCCCCTCGACCTCGCAGAGCTCGATGCGGGCGCCCTCCAGCCGCGCGAGCGCGTGGCGGCCGGCGTCGCGCCAGTCGAACACCAGGCCCGCGCGGCCCTCGGCCCGCACCGAGGTGCTGGCCTCGAAGTCGCCCATGGCCTCGCGGCACAGCAGCGTGCCGGCGCCCACGACGGTGCGGCCCGCCGCACGCCAGTCGCCGAGGGCCTCCCAGGCCACGAGGGTGCGCTCGTTGAAGCGCTCGACCACGCTGCGGTAGTTGCGGATGAGCACGTCGTCGAAGTAGGTGCCGTGCTCGTCGGCGCTCCAGATGCCGGGCTGTCCCTTGAGGAAGGTGTGGTCCACGGCGGCGAGGACGGTGTGGCCGTCGATGCTGGCGGAGAGCTCGCCGTCGCAGGCGTCGAAGCGCAGTTGGTACCACTGGTTGGCGCGCAGGTCGCCGCGCCGGCTCGCCAGGCGGTCGGTGATCCCGTCGAGGCAGCGCACGATCTCGAGGGTGCCGTGCGGCAGGTCGCAGCGGAACAGGTAGTAGTTCCGCTCGTCCTGGCGGAGGAGCACGAGGCCGAAGGTGCGGCCGCGCGGGGAGCGTACGGCGGCCTCGAAGCTGTAATTCCGCCAAACGGGATAGCCGGTCACCGCGAGGGCTGGCGCCTCGGCCGTGCCGGTGCCGATGTAGGAAAAGGCGTTGGCGCTGCGGGTCGGGTCGAAGGTCCGGCCCGTGCTCTTGCCGAGATCGTCGCGGACCTTCAGCTCCTGGATCTTCCACTCGCCGCTGACGACCTGCCACGGGCCCGCCTCGCGGCCCGTGCGCATGAAGTCGTCGGCGCGGATGATCTCCGGCTCCGCGAGCCGCAGCGTCGCCGACGAGTCCGCCACCCCGCTCGGCTCGTAGCCGGGCTCGAGGCTCAGGGCGAGCTGATCGACCCGCGGGTGCCCCGTCGCGCCCAGCCGCAGCGCGTGCCACCCGGGCTTCCCGAGCCGCAGCGTGCCCAGCCGCACCCACACCCAGGCCGCGCCGTCGATCGCCCCCGTCAGCGGCTCTGCGCCGCCCTCGGCCTCCAGGCGCAGCGACAGCGCCGCCTGGCCGCCCGACGCCGCACGCGCCCGCGCCCACACGATGTAGTCCGCCGCCCGGCGCACCCGCACGTCCACCAGCGCACGCGCGCGCTCCCCCATCAGCTCGACGCAGCGCTCCTGCGACGCGCCCACCTCGCGCCGCACCCACGACGGGCCGCGCAGCCGACGCGCGTGCTCGCACTCGAACACCACAGGCCCCGACGCCGACGCG
>CBFDBL010000724.1:0-3238 GCA_965603035.1 uncultured bacterium | reverse complement strand
GAAGACGGAGACGAAGGGGAGGACGAGGAGTGCGAAGAAGAGCGCCCAGCGGGGGCCGTCGAGGTTCGTGAGGGCCTCGACGAGCCAGGTCAGCTCGCCGTCGAGCAGCCAGACGGCGGCCTGGGCGTAGATGATCACGCCGATGGCGCCGGCCATGAAGCAGGTGATCAGCGCGCCCAGCGCCAGCAGCGCGAGGCCGAAGGCCAGCACCCCGAGCCCGATGAGGCCGACCACGATCGACAGCGCGACGACGTGCGGTCGGAGCAGGCCGGGCAGCCACTCGCCGACGAACGTCAGCACGCGGAGAGGCAGCGAGGGCGGCGCCTCGTCCTCCTCGGGCTCCTCCTCCCCCGCGCCCACGCTCGTGTGGACGGCCGTGCCGGTCCTGAGGTCGAGGCCGCAGCGGACGCAGAGCGCGGCGCCCGCGGCGATGGCCTCCCCGCAGGCGGGGCACGTGGTGGTCGTCGGCTGGGGCGGCCTCACGATCATCACGGCGCCGCAGCGGCTGCACGCCACCCGCTTCTCGGCCGAGGGCGCGGCCACCTCGAGCGTCGCGTGGCATCCCGGGCACTGGACACGCATCGTGCGTCCTCCGTCGTCACAGTGCAGCAAGGCGGGCCGATGTTACCGCGGGCTCGCGCGGGCCGCAAGTCGCGACGGGGCGGGGGGAGGGGCTAGTCGGCGTCGGGGTCGGCGACGGTGTAGCCGAGCGCCTCGACGGCGGCGCGCAGGCGAGCGGGGTCGAGATGCGCGCCCGTGACGGTGGCCTGCCGGCGCTGGAGATCAACGTCGGCGGTGGCGACGCCCTCGAGCTCGGCGAGTGCGCGGGTGACGCTCGCGGCGCACTGCGAGCAGGTCATGCCCCGGATGTCGAGGGTCAGGCTCTCGGGGCCGTCGGCCTGGCCGTGCTCGTGGCCGTGCGGCGCGGCGGCGAAGGCGCGCCGCGCGATGGGCACGGCGAGCAGCACGAGGAGCGCGACGGCGGAGGCGAGCTTGGCGGCATGGGGCAGCAGCTCGTGGCCGTGCGGCGCGGGCGCGGTGCCGGTGTGAGTGTAGATGAGGTCGAGCAGCGCGCCGAGGGCGAGCGCGCTGACCGCCACGGTCGCCACGTAGGCGACGGCGGTGCGGCGGCCCAGGGTCCTCCACACCGTGGCGACGGTCGCCGCGTTCGTCGCGGGACCGGTCATGAGGAAGACGAAGGCGGCGCCGGGCGACACGCCCTTGGCGATGAGCGCCGCCGCGATCGGCACCGAGGCCGTCGCGCACACGTAGATCGGCAGCCCCAGGGCCATCATCACCAGCATCCCCACCAGCCCCGTCCCGACCATCGACGCCAGGTCCTTCGGCACCAGCGCCGTGATCAGCCCCGCGAGCAGCAGGCCCACGAGCAGCGAGCGGCCGATGTCCTCAGGCAGCGCCACGAAGCCGTAGCGCAGCGCCGCCGCGACCCGGCTCCCCCGCCGCTCGCCCGAGCAGCAGGCCTCCTCGCACTTCGGCGCCGCCGTCTCCTCGCCCCGCTCGAGCCCGTCCACCAGCGACCCGCCGAGCACCCCCGCCGCGAACGCCGCAAAGGGCCGGAACACCGCGAAGACCGGACCCAGCAGGCTCAGCGTCACCAGGATGCTGTCCACCCCCGTCTGGGGCGTCGAGATGAGGAAGGCCGTCGTCGCACCCCGGCTCGCCCCGTGCCGCCGCAGCGACGCGGCCACCGGGATCACGCCGCACGAGCACAGCGGCAGCGGCACGCCGAACGCAGCGGCCTTCACCGACGGCAGCACGCCGCGTCCGCCAAGGTGTCGCTCGACCAGCGACGCAGGGATCAGCACCGACAGCGCCCCCGCCACGGCGAAGCCGAACAGCAGGTACGGCGCCATCTCGATCAGCGTGTCCCAGAAGCCGGCGGCAGTGGTCTCGAGAAAGCCCATCGTCCGATCCCCATCGCACAGGACGCCGCCGCTCGTCTCCTCCCATTATAGCAGGGGTGGCGCGCCCCAGGCGGAACGGATAGGGCCTATAGGTCCCATCCCAATGGGCTTCAGGGCCTGCCCCACTGCGCCAGGAACGCGTCGAGGTCGGCGTCGGGGCGGATGCCGAGGCGGGTGAGGGCGAAGTCGTAGCGGACGGGGTCGTCGGGCGCGAAGCGGCGGAAGGCGGCGGTGATCTCCAGCGCCGCCTTCAAGTTGGCGCTCCTGCGGGCCGTGAGGCCCAGGGCGGTGCAGATGCGGTGCATGTGCACGTCGAGCGGGACGATGAGCTGTGCGGGGCGCACGCCCGTCCAGCCGCCGGGGTCCACGGCGTCGCGGCGGACCATCCAGCGCAGATAGAGGTTGAGCCGCTTGCAGGCGCTGCCGCGCGCGGGGCAGGGCAGCAGGTGGGCGTCGAGCCCGTCCGCCGCCTCGCGCAGCTCGGTGGCGAAGCCGTCGAGCGCCCCCGCGACCGTCGTGTCACCCGGCGCCAGGTGCGCGACGAACGCGGCGTTGAGCGAGCCACGCCGCGCGAGCGTCCGCTTCGCGCCGAGCAGCAGCGCCGCCATCTGCTCGCCGGTCGCGAAGCGGTGGCGGAACCCGGCGAATGCCGTGCGGAGCCCCTCGGGCGTCGCCGCGGCGAGCCAGGCGGCGGGCGACCCCATGCGGTCGAGCGCCGCGCGCACGCTCCCAAGGATCGACCTCACCCGCCCATAGGACAGGCACGCCGCCACGAGACCCGCGATCTCGCGATCCGCGACCCCGCGATAGTCGTAGAGCGTCTCGAGCGGGTCCGGCTGGACCCAGGCGCCGTGGGTGAAGCGAGCGTAGAGCGCGTCGAGGGCGGCCCTGGTAATCCTGGGTGTTGGGGCCATCTCCATGGCGCCCATGGTTCCCATGCGCGGTGGGCCTGTCAAGCCAGCGACCGCGTCTCGCCGTCGTCGCCCTCGTGCGCGCTCGTCCCTGCGCTCCTGCGCGGGGCCGAGCGCAGGGCTGCGCCTCCCGCCCTCTCCCGCCGGGAGAGGGCCGGGGTGAGGGGCCTGAGGCCACAAGGGCACCGGAGAAAAGGGGACAGGTACAATTCCTTGGGTGAGAAGAGGCTCCTGACACCTTCTTCTTCCGCGCGGGGGGCCTGAGGCACAGGGACACCGGAGAAAAGGGGACAGGTACAATTCCTTGAGACAGGGGCCGGAGGGCGCAGGGCTACCGCGGCGGGAGCCTGCTCCGGTTCGCCCCTCCCCCTAACCCGCATTTCTCACCGGGGCAAGAGGAAG
>CBFDBL010000723.1:0-3253 GCA_965603035.1 uncultured bacterium | reverse complement strand
CACCCGAGTCAGCTTCCCGGCCGCCTCCGGCCGCACTTTGTGAACGATTTCACAATGTCCGAACCGGCGCGCCCCCTGAGTCCGATTCGGCGCGGTGGTTCCATTGCCGATTTGCGATTGGCGATTGGCGATTGAGGAGAGGGGCGCGCCGTCCGCCGGTCCCCCGGAACCCGGCACCCGGAACCCGGCACCCGGCACCTGGAACCCGGCGCCCGGCGCCCGCTCGGTGTCGCGGAAGGGGCTTGATTTGAGTCGGGGGGTGGGGGAGAATGGTAGGCGACAGGAGGCTTGCGACGATGTGGGATTACTCCGAGAAGGTGATGGACCATTTCCGGCGCCCGCGGAACGTCGGCGAGCTGTCGCGCGCGGACGGGGTGGGCGAGGTGGGCTCGATGGCGTGCGGCGACGTGCTGCGTCTGACGTTCGTGCTCGACGCCGAGGGGCGGATCGCGGACGTGAGGTTCAAGACCTTCGGCTGCGCGTCGTCGATCGCGAGTGCCTCGGCGTTCACCGAGCTGATCAAGGGCAAGACGCTCGAGGAGGCGCTGCTGGTGACGAACCAGGACATCGCGGACCTGCTCGACGGTCTTCCGGAGCAGAAGATGCACTGCTCGGTGATGGCCCGTGAGGCCTTCGAGGCGGCGGTCGAGCACTACCGCACGGGCGGGCAGGTCAAGCGGGTGCTCGACGGCGAGGTGGTGTGCACGTGCTACGGGGTGACGGCGCCCGAGATCGAGCGTGTGGTCCGCGAGAACGACCTGCGGACGGTCGAGGCGGTGACGAACTACTGCAAGGCGGGCGGCGGGTGCGGCGGCTGCCGCGGCGAGATCGAGCGGATCCTCGCGCGCGTCCGCGGCGTGAAGCCCGAGCCCGACGAGGGCCCGCCGCCGCGCAAGCAGCGGCTGACGAACATCCGGAAGATCCAGCTCATCCAGGAGACGATCGATCGCGAGATCCGCCCGATGCTCCAGCAGGACGGCGGCGACATCGAGCTGATCGACGTCGAGGGCGACACGGTGATCGTCTCGATGCGCGGGGCCTGCGCCGCCTGCCGCGCCGCCGAGTTCACCCTCGAGGGCTTCGTCGGCGCGAAGCTCCGCGAGTTCGTCGCGCCCGGCCTCGTCGTCGTGCAGGAGGAGGCGTGATGGACACGGTGTACCTCGACAACAACGCCACGACCCGCGTCGCGCCCGAGGTGCTCGAGGCCATGATGCCCTTCTTCGGCGACCTCTACGGCAACGCCTCGTCCATGCACACCTTCGGCGGCCAGAACAAGCGCCACATCGATCGCGCCCGCGACCAGGTCGCCGCCCTGCTCGGCTGCGAGCCCGCCGAGATCGTCTTCACCTCCTGCGGCACCGAGAGCGACAACGCCGCGGTCCGGGGCACGGTGGACGCCCTGGCCGGCCGCAAGCACCACGTCGTGACCACCCGCGTCGAGCACCTCGCCGTGCTCAGCGCCTGCCAGTTCCTCGGCAAGCACGGCTACCGCGTCACAGAGCTGCCCGTGGACCACGACGGCAGGCTCGACCTCGACCAGCTCGAGCACAGCCTCTCGGACGACACGGCCATCGTCTCGGTCATGTGGGCCAACAACGAGACCGGCGTGCTCTTCCCCATCGCCGAGGTCGGCGAGCTCTGCCGCCGACACGGCGTGCCCTTCCACACCGACGCGGTCCAGGCCGCCGGCAAGCTGCCCATCGACCTCGCCGCCGCCCCCGTCGACCTGCTCTCCATCTCCGGCCACAAGCTCCACGCCCCCAAGGGCATCGGCGTGCTCTACATCCGCAAGGGCACCCGCATCGCCCCCTTCCTCATCGGCGGACACCAGGAGAGCAACCGCCGCGCCGGCACCGAGAACGTGCCCTACATCGTCGGGCTCGGCAAGGCCTGCGAGCTCGCACACCAGGCCCTCGACGACGAGCAGGCCCGCATCCGAGCCCTCCGCGACACCCTCGAGGCCGGCATCCTCGCCTCCTGCCCCGACTGCTTCGTCAACGGCGCCAGCGCGCCACGGCTGCCCAACACCTCGAACGTCGCCTTCGAGTACATCGAGGGCGAGTCCATCCTCCTCATGCTCGACCAGGCCGGCATCTGCGCCTCCAGCGGCTCCGCCTGCACCTCGGGCTCGCTCGACCCCAGCCACGTCATGCGCGCCATGGGCGTCCCCTTCACCGCCGCTCACGGCTCCACCCGCTTCAGCCTCAGCCGCTACACCACCGAGGCCGAGATCGACTACACCCTCGAGCACGTCCCGCCCATCGTCCACCGCCTCCGCGAGCTCTCGCCCTTCGTCGCCACGCCCTAGCCCGCATTTCTCACCAGCTTCCGCCGCCAGCGGCCGCCTTCCGCCCCAGGGCGCGGGACGGCGTGCGGCGCCCCCCGAGGATCGGGAGCGTGCACCGCAGATGCAGCTTTTCTGCCCTCGCCCGTCGAGAGGAAGATGCGTGTCAGAAAGCGTGCCAACGCGACGGCGGGGGGGGAGCCGGCCGTGTCCACAGTTCTAGAACTATGAACCGCGAGGGCTGGAGCCCATGGCGCAGGCCCTCGCGACAAATGGAACGGACTTGTCGGACAGGACACCAGGAGCTGTTTGCCTTGCGGCCCTTCACCGCCACCGACGCGGCTCGGGTGCACCTCGACGACCTCTGCGACGCGGTGGTGCGAGCGGTGGCCTTCCATCGGGTGCCCGAGCGGCCTGCGCGCAGCGAGCCGCGGGCACGCAAACGAAGGCCGGAGAACTGCCCGGTGATGGGTCCGCCCCGCCAGCAGTGTCGAAAGGCTTGACATGGCCAACTCGCTTACCTTCACGCCATTCGCGTCGAGCCGCCGCTCTGGCTGCCAGCGCAGCGGCGCTTACTGACCTCTGCATGAGCAATGCAAGGCTCGGGTGGCACCAGGCCTTGCCGGCCAGGCGCTCGCACACTGTTGGAACCGGCCAGTGTGGGCCGTCAATCCCGGGCCGCCCAGACGCACTGACGGCGGGGCCGTTTCGCGAGGTGACGGTCCCGCAAACCCCTGCCGAGGCTGGTGAAGGGGGGCTGCCACCTCGTCCCGTGCCCGTCCGGGCCGCGGCTCTGCTCGCCCGCGGCTCCCGTCGCCTTTTGCGAAGGGCCATGCCGGCTGTCGGTCGTAAGGGATGCGGCGCGGCAAGCGGCGAGGACGCCGCCCTCGCCTCCGTGCGAAGACGCTCTGCGGCTCGGCCAGAGTCGAAAGGAACCGCCATGTTCGTGTGGCCTGCGGACGGCACACC
>CBFDBL010000722.1:0-3254 GCA_965603035.1 uncultured bacterium | reverse complement strand
AGCTCGCCGTCATCGACATCGACCTCGGCGAGCCCGTCGCACTCGTCCGACGCCACGCCAGGACCCACGGCGTCAACTTCACCACCGTGCTCGACCCGACCAGCAAGGCCGCAGGGGTCTACAACGTCACCAGCATCCCCGTCACCCTCGTCATCGGCCACGACGGCACGATCCTCTACCGCGGCAACTTCTCGCCCCTCAACCGCCTCAAGCCCCACATCGACACCGCGCTCGAAGCCGCCCGCGCCAAGGCAGGAGCACGCCCCGCCGCCTCCGCAGGCTGACCGCCCCGCTTGCCGCCAGGTCAAGCACCCCATGGACGAGCGCCCGCGCCTCCACCCGGAGGCGCGGGCGCTTGTCATCTCCCCTCGTCGCCCCGGCGCAGGCGGGAACGCCCCCGCCTAGCCCTGGCTCGCGGCCACCAGCCGCTCGAGCGTGCGGGCCGCGGCGCCTGAGTCGATGCACTCGGCCGCCAGGCGCAGGCCCCGGCCCAGATCGTCGGCCTTCCCGCCCGCGACCAGCGCGGCCCCCGCGTTGAGCACCACGATGTCGCGCTGGGGCCCCTGCGCGCCGCCGAGCACGCCGCGGATCACCTCCGCGCTCTCGGCCGGGCTGCTCACCTGGAGATCCTCGGGCTTCGCCTGCGGCAGGCCCAGCATCCCCGGCTGCACCGTGTAGCGCCGCACCTGGCCCTCGGCCAGCTCGCACACCTGGCTCGCCGCGGTCGTCGTCAGCTCGTCGAGCCCGTCGCCGCCGTGCACCACCAGGCAGCGCACGCTCCCGAGGTTGCCCAGCACCCGGGCCATGGGCTCCACGAGCGCGGGGTCGTAGACGCCAAGGAGCTGGCGGGTGGCCCTGGCGGGGTTGGTGAGCGGGCCGAGGATGTTGAAGACGGTGCGGATGCCCATCTCGCGCCGCGGCCCGATGGCGTGCTTCATGGCGCCGTGGAGCCGCGGGGCGAAGAGGAAGCCGATGCCCACCTCGGCGAGGCATCGCTCGACGGTGGGCACGTCGGCCTCGATGTCCACCCCCAGCTCGCGCAGCACGTCGGCGCTGCCGCTCGAGCTCGAGACCGAGCGGTTCCCGTGCTTGGCGACGCAGCAGCCGGCCCCCGCGGCCACGAGCGCCGCGGCGGTCGAGATGTTGAACGTGCCGGCGCAGTCGCCGCCGGTGCCGACCACGTCGAGCAGGTCGGCCGACGGGGCCTGGATGCGGGTGGCCTTCGCGCGCATCACCTCCGCGCAGGCCGTGATCTCCTCGACCGTCTCGCCCTTCAGCCGCAGCGCCACACAGAACGCCGCGATCTGCGCGTCCGTGCACTCGCCCGACATGATCGCGTTCATCGCCGCCGCCGCTTCCTCGCGGCTCAGGTCGGCCCCCTCGACCACCTTGCGGATCGCGTCCTTGATCATCGCTTTGGCCCCATCTCCCGGCCGGCCCGCTCGTCCGTCACGCCCCCGTCGGCTCGAAGATCTCGGCGCCCTGCTCGGCCTCCACGACGTAGACGTAGGGCTCGATGCCCGTGCGCTCGCGGTAGCCCTGCGCCACGGCCGCGCAGAAGCCCTCGAGGTGCGCGGCCCCCACCAGGCTCACCGTGCAGCCGCCGAACCCGCCGCCCGTCATCCGCGAGCCGTACACCCCCGTGCAGTCGCGGGCGAGGTTCACCAGCAGGTTCAGCTCCTCGGAGCTCACCTCGTAGTACTCGTCGAGGCTGTCGTGCGAGACATCCATCAGGATGCCCAGCTCGACGGGGCTGCCGTGGAGCATGGCCTGTCGGGCGGCGAGCACGCGGGCGTTCTCGGTGATGACGTGGCGGGCGCGCTCGCGCATCGGCGACGGCACCTTCGCCTGGCAGGCCTTGAACTGGTGGACGCCCACGTCGCGCAGGCTCCGGACGTCGCCGAGGTACTCGGCGAGCACGGCCACCGCCTCGTCGCACTGCGCCCGCCGCTTGTTGTACTCGCCCGAGGCCAGCTCGTGCTTCACACGCGTGTCGCACACCACGAAGCGCGCCTCGGGGAACGCACACGGCAGCAGCTCGTGCCGCAGGTCCCGGCAGTCGAGGTACACCGCCTTGCCCCGCTCGGCGTGCAGCGAGACGAACTGGTCCATGATGCCGCACTTGACGCCGGCGAAGCGGTGCTCGGTCTGCTGGCACAGCAGCGCCATCTCGCGCCTGGGCAGCTCGGCCCCAGCGGCGTGGCAGTAGGCCATGGCGAAGGCCACCGTCAGCGCCGCCGACGACGACAGCCCGCCGCCCGTCGGCACCGTGCCGTGGACCACCGCGTCGAGCCCAGGCACCGCGATGCCCTGCTCGCCCAGGATCCGCGCGATCCCCAGCGGGTAGACCATCCACGGGTGCGCCGGGTCGGCCTTGGGATCCACGAGCGCGAACTCCGCGTCGTCGTCGAGGTTGAGCGCGTGGAGCCTCACCTGGCGGGAATCGCTGGGCCGGAAGGCCACGACGATGTCGCGGTCGATGGCGATGGGCAGCACGTAGCCCTGGTTGTAGTCGGTGTGCTCGCCAATGATGTTCACGCGCCCTGGGGCGCGCGCCCACGTCAGCCCCTCGGGCTCGCCGAAGCGGCTCCGCCACGCCGCCAGCATCTGCTCGGTGCGTTCCGCGTCCAACCGTCGTTCTCCGCATGCCCAGGTGTGTCGAAAGGAGTACCGATTATATCGCTCGTCCATGTGAAGTCAAAATGGGCGTGGCACAGCCACCCATGGCTGCGCCACTTGCTCTGACCCACGATCGGCCACCGCGCGCGGTCAGGCGCACCGACGTCTGCGACGCGCGAGCGCGAGGACGCCCAGCCCCACGAGCGCCAGTGTGGTCGGCTCGGGGACAACGGCAAGGTAGTTCTCGAGCACCTCGTCCCCCGACAGGGCCAGCTCGTAGAAGCGATACTGGCCGATCTGCCCGTCGAAGCCGCCGTAGCCGCTGAAGTCGAAGGGCGTCTGGCCGCCGGCGAGACCGGCGCCGCCATACTTGCCGTTCACGCCGCCCAGGCCCGTGCCGTCGCTCCCCGTCCAGCGGTTCACCGTGTCGGCGACCGCGGCCACTTCCCGCCCGTTGACGTAGAGTCGCGTCTCGTCGAGGTCCTTGTCGATGACGCCGACGAGCTGGATGAAGGAGTCGAGGCCCACGTCCGTCAGCACGTCCTCGGCCCGCAGCTCGATCAGCGTCTCGTCGTTCGACACGAACAGCACGTCGGCGCCGTCGAGCAGCAGCGAACTGCCCACGTCGCCGCCGA
>CBFDBL010000721.1:0-3255 GCA_965603035.1 uncultured bacterium | reverse complement strand
CGACAACGGCATGAACATGGGGCACCACGGGGTTTTCGGCAAGGGCAACGGCACCTTCCCGCCGAACATGTACGACACCTCGGTCAAGGTGCCGGCGCTCGTCTCGCGGCCCGGCCACGTGCCCGAGGGCGTGGTCGCCGACGCCCTGCTCAGCCACTACGACTGGATGCCGACCCTGCTCGACTACCTGGGCCTGGAGACCCCCGACGCCGAGCGGCTGCCGGGCGCCAGCTTCGCGCCGCTCCTGCGCGGGGGGTCGCTCGAGGGCCGCGAGAGCGTCGTCGTCTTCGACGAGTACGGCCCGGTCCGCATGATCCGCACGCGTGACTGGAAGTACGTGCACCGCTACCCCTACGGCCCGCACGAGCTCTACGACCTCGCGCGCGACCGCGCCGAGACGCGCAACCTGGTGGGCGACCCCGCGCGCGAGGCGGTCATCGCCGAGCTCAAGGGCCAGCTCGACGCCTGGTTCGCCCGCCACGCCGACCCGCTGCGCGACGGTGCCCGCGAGGCCGTGACCGGCAAGGGCCAGGTCGCTCTCGCCGGTCCCGCCGGCCAGGGCCGCAAGGCCTTCGAGGACGACTGGTGGTACCTCGACGCCGACGGCAAGCGGCGGAGCTGACCGCGGCCCGACCCCGCGACAGGCGCGACTGAGCGTCGCCCAGGCAATGTCCTATCGTGGCGTTCCCACCGTGTCATTCCGAGCGGAGCCCGCTGCCGAGCGGGCGAAGTCGAGGAATCTCTCTGCTCCTCCCGCCATTCGCAAGAGAAGACCGACGGCTCGCAGACGAGCCGTCGAGGAGAGATCCCTCGACTCCGCTTCGCTTCGCTCGGGATGACAGCCGGGGGAGCTTGATGGGGCATGACTCGTGCGCGGACCCATAATGGCCTTGACGGAGCGGCATCGAGAAGGGCTCGCTTCTCGACAAGGCCACCGGCTTCCGCGAGATCGGCGACGGCCTCATGGTCGTGGACTGGCTGATGGAGGCGGGCAGCGACGCGGCCTATGGCGACCGGGCGATCGCCCCAGACGGGCACGGCGCCGGCCGGTACCGCTGGTACGAGAACGAGACCGACCCGCGCAAGCGAGACTACGCCCGCATGGCCCACGGCAGCAGCCATCGCAAGCGCATGGTCGAGGGCCCGCAGCTCTGCCATCGGATGAAGCCCGTCCAGCCCGAGGTCACCCGCGGCAAGGACTTCGTCGCGGTGAAGACGACCTACCAGTACGAGTATGCCGCCCCCGGCCGCAAGGCCGGGTCGCGGTGGACGCAGCTCGTCGTGTTCCCCAGGGGCGAGCGGTTCTTCCTCCTGATGGACAGGATCGACAGCGTCAACGACTCGCGGGAGATGTTCCTCCGCACCGACATGCCGGGCTGTGTGCGCCACGAGAGGGGCGACACGTTCAGCGAGATCTACGGCCGCTACAAGGGCCACACCGCGCTGGCGGCCGACGCCGCGGGCTGGCGGCTGGAGAAGTGACCGCCGATCCAGACGGCGCACCTGACCGCTGCCGGAGGCATTGTGTTCGGAGCGCAACGCCTCACCGCCTGGTTACAGCCGCTGAGGCCGCGCGAGGGCCGACCTACCGGTTGCTGGCTGGAGCCGGGGCAGCCGCGAACGCTCTTGACAGAACGGCGCAGGGAAGTACACTCGGCTTGGCACCCGGCGGGCACACCAAGCCTCAATGGAGGGGCCACGTCAATGAGCTATGATCTGATGGTCTTCGCGCCGGAAGCAGCACCCAGAGACAAAGGGCAGTTCGTCGCGTGGTACGAGGAGCAGTGCGAGTGGAGCGAAGACCACTCCTACGACAACCCGGACGTCTCTACGCCGGCATTGCGGGCCTGGTTCATGGAGATGATCCAGAGCTTCCCGGCAATGAACGGGCCGTTCGCATCGGACGAATTGCCTGAAGACGAATCGTCCCTCGCGGACTACAGCGTCGGTCGCCAGATCATCTACGCAGGGTTCGCATGGTCAAAGGCCGAGGAAGCGTTCGAGACCACGGTCAGGCTCGCGGCAAAGCATGGCCTTGGCTTCTTCGACGTCAGTTCCGAGAAGGCTGAAGCCTGGCTCCCCGACGGCAAAGGCGGGCTGGCGCTGGCACATTCGGGGTGAGCGGCCGAGGATCTCCAGCAGGCCCACGGGCCGAGCCTGGACGGCTAGGGCGGCGGCGCCCCGTGCAACCCCAGCACCGTGCGCGACCAGGCGGCGAAGGAGACGACGCAAATGACCCCCGAGCAGCGCACGCCCACGTCACCCGGCGAGATCCTCGCCGAGGAGTTCCTCAAGCCGCTCGGCATCACGCAGACCGCGCTGGCGAAGCACATCGGGGTGCCGGTGCGCCGCATCAACGAGATCGTGCGCGAGCGGCGCGCCGTGACGCCCGAGACCGCGCAGCTCCTCGCCGCCGCGCTCGGGACCACCGCCGAGTTCTGGATGAACGCGCAGTCGGCCTACGACCTCGCGACCCACCGCATCGAGGTCGATGTCGAGCCGCTCGTGCAGGTCGGGTGACTGAGCCGACGCGCCAGGCCCCTGCCCTGCGGGCCTCCAGGAGCCCGTGGCACGGGCATCTTGCCCGTGTCCCGCACAGGCTGGAAGCCTGTGCCACTGTCCGATGGGGCTGGCACTGAGCCTCACCAGGGGGGCCTGGAGCTGAACTGGCTGGAAGGGGGCACACGCCGATGGTCGAGTCCCGTCGCGACAGGGTGGTGCGGAGCGCGAAGCGCGCGACCGTGGCGCAGGGCTATCGCGCGTATGCGACGCTCGTGACCGAGCACGAGCGGCTGCGGCGCCAGCGCTGGGTGCTCAAGCCCGATGCCGAATGGGAGCCGTCGCCCGACGCCTGGCACACCCTGCGCTTCCTCGCCGACGTCCACGACCCGGGCCGCCGCGCGGCGCGGGTGCTGCGCGAACTCCTCGGCGGCCTCCCAGGCCCGCGCACGACGCCCTCTCCCCAATCGCAAATCGGCAATCGCAAATCGCCAATGCCCCGGCTTCCCTGGAAGCCGTGGCGCAAGGCGCTGCGTGCGGGCATCGAGCTGGTGGCGGACGTGCTGGTCAAGCACGGCGCCGAGCTGCCGTGGGGCCGGGGCAAGCCGCGGGTGCCAAGGAAGCGCGACGACTTCGACGCCGCCTGCCGCTTCCTGCGCGACCTGTCCCTGGATGATGACGGGCCGCCGCTGGCCGAGATCCTCGATGAGGTCGAGGTCCCGCCCCTGCCCGAGGCCGAGCCGCCGGCCGACCATC
>CBFDBL010000720.1:0-3258 GCA_965603035.1 uncultured bacterium | reverse complement strand
CGTCTACGACCTCCAGACCCACTTCCGCCTCTACCTGCCCGACGTGGTCACCCTGCCGCAGCACTTCAAGGCGCACGGCTATCACTGCCAGAGCTTCAGCAAGATCTACCACGGCGGCCTCGACGACCCGGCGTCATGGAGCGTGAAGCACTGGCGGCCGAGCGGCGGCGGCTACAAGAAGCCCGAGACCCTCAAGGCCATGGCCGCGCAGCGCGCGAAGCTGCGGGCCGAGGGCAAGCTCAAGCCGACCAAGGTCCTCCAGCGGGACCCGAAGACAGGCATGCCGCTGAAGGTCTCGCGACCCAAGTTCCGCGTCCGCGGCCCGGCGTGGGAGGACCCCGACGTGGCCGACAACGAGCTCGCCGACGGCATGACGGCGGACAAGGCCATCGAGGTCCTGCGGCAGGTGAAGGACAAGCGCTTCTTCCTCGCCGTCGGCTTCCTCAAGCCCCACCTCGCCTTCATCGCGCCCAAGCGCTACTACGACCTGTACCCGCCAGGCCAGCTCACCCTGGCCGACAACCCCTTCGCGCCCAAGGACTGCCCGCCGCTCGCGCTCCACAACTCGGGCGAGCTGCGCGCCTACAGCGATATCCCGCGACAGGGCAAGGTCAGCGACGCGAAGGCCCTCGAGCTGATCCGCGGCTACTACGCCTGCACCAGCTACGTGGACGCCCAGATCGGCCGCCTCCTCGCCGAGCTCGACCGCCTCGGCCTCCGCGACAACACCGTCGTCGTCCTCTGGGGCGACCACGGATGGCAGCTCGGCGAGCACGGCCTGTGGTGCAAGCACACCAACTTCGAGACCTCCACCCACGCCCTCATGCTCTGCTCCGCACCACACCAGAAGGCCAAAGGCAAGCCCACGAAGGCCCTCACCGAGTTCGTGGACATCTACCCCAGCCTCTGCGAGTTGTGCGGCCTGCCCGTGCCCGAGGGCGTCGAGGGCACGAGCTTCGCGCCGCTCATGGACGCGCCCGACCGCCCGTGGAAGCAGGCGGCCTTCAGCATCTACCCGCGCGGCCGCCTGATGGGCTACTCGATGCGCACCGCCCGCTACCGCTACACCGAGTGGCTCAGCCTCGGCCAGGAGCCCTTCGCCCGCGAGCTCTACGACCACCAGGCCGACCCCGACGAGAACGTCAATATCGCGAACCGACCCGAGCACAAGGAGCTGGTCGCCAGCCTCAGCGCCCAGCTCCGCAAAGGCTGGCGTGCCGCCGTGCCGCCCGCCTGACACGTCCAGCCCGAGACCGGCTGGCCCGGCGAGAACCTTGGCAAGGAGACCTCCCCGATGCGTCCATCCCACCTGCTGGCTGCGCTCGTGCTCGCAGCGTCCGCGGCGTTCGCCGAGCCCATCCTGACCGAGGACTTCGAGCAGCAGGGCAAGTGGCAGAAGCAGCTCAAGGGCAAGGGCAGCCTCGAGCTGGTCGAGGGCGGCGTCGAAGGCAAGTGCCTGAAGGTCGTCAGCGAGGACAAGGCGCTGGCCTACTACTCGATCGAGCTGGACCCCAAGCAGGTCGCCGGCAAGCGGCTCATCATCCGCGCGAGGGTCAAGCTCGACAACGTGGTCGTCGGGCCGGATGTCTACTCGACGGCGAAGCTCCACGTCGGCATCCGCGTCGGCAAGCAGGTGGTCAACCGCGCCCAGCGCTTCGTCGGCACCCGCGACTGGCACGACCAGGTGCTCGTCGCGCCCATCCCCGAGGGCGCGACCCGCGTCGGCCTCGACCTCGGCATCCAGAACGGCACCGGCACCGCCTGGTTCGACAGCCTCGTCGTGGACGACGGCGTCAAGGAGCACGTGCCGCTGAACCTCAAGCCCGTCGCCAACGCGAGCACCAGCGGCACCGTCCTGCTCAAGGGCGGCGCCATGGTGCCCACGACGCTCGACCTGCGCGGCCTGCCCGCCGCCGACGTCAAGCTCGCCGGCACCGACTTCTACGTGATGACCGAGCAGGAGAACTACGGCCGCACCTGGATCGCCCTCGCGGGCGCGGCCCAGCCCAAGCTGCCCAGGCGCTTCGAGACCGTCGTCCCCGTCGGCAGCAAGGGCTCCCGCCTCTTCTTCCTGCTCGCCGCCGCCGGGCTCGACCCGTCGCGCAAGGCGCCCTGCCTCGTCGCCGAGGTCCACTACGAGGACGGCAAGGCCGTGGACGTCCCGATGCGCGAAGGCGTGGACGTCGGGGCCTTCGCCGCGCCAGAGGCCCTCGCCAACTGGAAGATCGCCTGGACCGCCCGGCGCGGCGACGCGACCATCGGCCTCGGCGTGACGACCTGGACGAACCCGCGCCCCGCCTCGTCGATCCGATGCATCCGTCTCCGCAGCCCCGGCACCGGCGCCGTGCCCATCGTGGTCGCCATCTCGCTCGACCCCAAAGGCACCTGACCGGCTGGGAAGGAGCCCGCGATGCCGCCTCACTTGCTCATCGCCGCAGCCGCGCTCTGCCTCGCCTCGGTCGCCGTCTCGGCAGGCGAGGCCATCGACATCGGCTCCCGCCGCGAGCTGTTCATCGACGACATCCTCATCGACAAGCTCTCGGGCGCCCGCCAGGTGCTCCAACACCCGACGCCGCGCGAAACCTGCCTGGTCTGCGACGCGCCCTGGGAGGGCAGCGGCTGCGGGTACTTCGCCGTGTTCCGGGACGGCGAGAGCTGCAAGATGTACTACCGCGGCGCCCACATCGCGATCGAGGGCGGCAAGTCGGCGCGCACCCACGACTACGTCGCCTGCCTCGCGACCAGCCCCGACGGCATCGCCTGGACGAAGCCCGACCTCGGCGTCCTCGAGTTCCAGGGCTCGAAGCACAACAACATCGTCTGGGTCGGCCGGCCCGCGGCACACGACTTCACGCCCTTCCGCGACACCCACCCCGCCTGCAAGCCCGAGGCCCGCTACAAGGCCATCTCGACCGCCGGCATGCGCAAGGGCGCCCTCGCCTTCCAGTCGCCCGACGGCATCCACTGGTCGGCGATGAACGACGGCAAGCCGGTCATCACCAAGGGCGCCTTCGACACCCAGAACCTCGCCTTCTGGGACACCGTGCGCAAGGAATACCGCGCCTACGTCCGCGACTTCCGCAACGGCGTCCGCGACGTCCGCACCTGCACGAGCCAGGACTTCATTCATTGGACCGAGCCCGCCTGGCTCGCCTACCCCGGCGCGCCCCGCGAGCATATCTACACCAACCAGGTCCTGCCCTACTACCGCGCGCCCCACATCTTCATCGGCTTCCCCACCCGCTACCTCGACCGCGG
>CBFDBL010000719.1:0-3263 GCA_965603035.1 uncultured bacterium | reverse complement strand
GCCCTACCTGACCTACGCGTTCGTGCAGCTCGCCGAGGGGAAGTACCAGAAGGGGCGGATGGAGCTGGTGGCGCGGGTCTGGGAGTTCGCGACGGTGGCGGAGGGCTACGGCGGCTACAGCTACGACGTGAGCCGCGGGGCGGAGGAGGCGGCCGCGATCGGGCACACGTCGGCCCGCTCGGCGGCCGAGCTGTGGGTCTGGCGCGGCGGCTGCTTCGTCCACGTCGCCGACTTCGGCCAGGACCCTGCGCCGCGCGGCGACGTCGAGGCGCTGGCGAAGGCCCTGGCCGCCCAGCTCCCCGAGGCGGAGCCGACCCGGCCCGCCGTCGTCGGCGCGCTGCCGACCGACGGGCTCCAGCCCATCTCGATCGCCTACTTCCACCACGACGAGCTGGCCGTGCCCGACGCGCTGCCGGGCGAGCTGGCCGGCCCGCAGGGACTCGGGATCGGGGCCGAGGCGCCCGCCGCGTTCGCGGCCTACAAGGGCCGCGACGGGAAGACGGCCTGCCACGTCGCGGTCGTCGAGTATGCCGACGAGGCCGCTGCGACGAAGGCGCTCGAGCGCTGCCTCGCCCTGCGGCGCGAGGCGATGGTCGCGCGGCGCACGGAGCCGCAGGTCTTCCAGGTGGACCGCGTGAGAGAGGCGTTTGTCCGACGCGGGCAGCGGGTCGGCGCCGTCCGGGCTCAGGCCGGCGCCCAGGTGCTCGAGGTTGCCGCGCAGCTGGCGGAATCGCTGGGACGGTAGGCCATGGTCGTCTACGACTACTACAAGCTGCTGGGCGTGGGCCGCGAGGCGAGCGCGGGCGAGGTCGAGGCGGCCTTCCGCCGGCTCGCCGATCAGTGCCACCCGCGCCGCCGCCCCGGCGACGAGGCCGCCGCCAGGCGCTTCCGCCTGCTCGAGGCCGCCTACCAGGTGCTCGGCGACCCCGCGCGGCGCGCGAAGTACGACCGGCTCATCGACCGCCGCGCCGTCAAGCCGAGCCCTGGCGCCCCGACGCCGTCGCCGCGCGCGCGGCCCGCCACCCGCCGCAGCCGCCCCAGCAAGCGGCCCGCGCGCGAGCGCGTCGCCGGCCAGGCCAAGCCCGACACCGCCGCGCACCGGGCACGCTACCGCCGCCGGCGCTCGAAGGCCGAGCGCCTGGCACTCGCCGCGCTCAAGCACCTCGCCTGGTGGGGGCTCTCCGCCGCCGTCCACGTCCTCGTGCTCCTCATCCTCGCCCGCTGGTACCTCCAGCCGCGCTCGGCCGGCGAGCTGTACCGCAAGATCATCATCGGCAACCTCATCGAGGAGCCGCCGAAGCCGCAGCCGCTCGACCTCTCGACCCGGATCGCCCCGGAGCCGCCGCAGCTCGAGCCGACGTTCGAGGAGCCCGACCTCGACGAGATCATCGACAAGGACGCGCTCGCGGAGATCCAGCGCCAGGCGAAGGCGAAGATCGCCGCCGTCCGCGGACCCTTCGGCAACCGCACGGCCGCGGGGCGCGCCCGGGCCATGCGAGGCGGCGGCGCCAGCGCAGGCTCCGAGAGCGCCGTCAATGCAGGCCTCCTGTGGCTCGCCACCCACCAGCTCAGCACCGGCGCCTGGCGCACCGACCGCGAGCTCGCGCGATGGGCCGACCCCGGCGTCACGGGACTCGCCATCCTCGCCTTCCTCGGAGCAGGCCACACCCACCGCAACGGCCGATACCGCCAGAGCGTCCGCAGGGCGCTCGCCTACCTCAAGGCCGAGCAGGACACCGAGGGCGGCATCGGGCGCAAGGGCGACCGCATGCGGACCGGCCACATGTACAACCACGGCATCTGCACACTCGCGCTCGTCGAAGCCTATGCCATGACGAAGGACCCGTCACTCAAGGAGCCCGCCGAGCGGGCCGTGGACTTCATCTCCGCGTGCCAGAACTCGACGGGCGGCTGGCGGTACTACTTCAACAGCGCCGACGCCGACTCCTCGGTCGGCGGCTGGATGGTCATGTCGCTTCGCTCGGCCAGGCTCGCCGGCATCGTCGTGCCCGAGAAGACCTTCGACGGCGCACGCCGCTTCTTCGACTCGGTGACCAGCCGCGAGAAGGGCTACACGGCCTACATGAAGGGCATGCCGCCAAGCTCGGCCGCACTCGTCGGCGTCGGGCTCCTGTGCAACCAGTACCTCGGCGTGGACCCCGACGACCCCTACGTCAAGCTCGCCAGCGAGGCCATCCTGCGCTTCCAGCCGCGCTGGATCCCGCTCGGCAAGAAGCGCGACAGCATGGACCTCGAGAACCTGCCCATCCGCAGCCCCGGCGCCAACGACTTCTACTTCTGGTACTACGCCAACCTCGCCCTCCACCAGCGGCGCGGCGTCGAGTGGGAGCAGTGGCACCCGCAGGTTCGCGACACCCTGATCAAGGCGCAGGTCAACGGCGGCACCGACCACGGGAGCTGG
Source organism: uncultured bacterium (assembly GCA_965603035.1). Classification (GTDB taxonomy): domain Bacteria; phylum Planctomycetota; class PUPC01; order DSUN01; family DSUN01; genus CAZDNN01. The sequence continues at coordinate 841 of CBFDBL010000719.1, read as the reverse complement.
CCCCCGCTCTCGCGATGGGCGCTGCGCGGCGGGCGGGTCTACTCGACCGCCATGGCCATCCTCGCCCTCGAGATCTACTACCGCTACGCCCCCATCTACCGCGAGGTCGTGGACGAGACCCTCGCCGCCTACGGCGCCGCGATCGACGGCTACAACGGCTTCGTCCGGGTCGCAGGCAAGCCGCGGCAGGCGGAGGCCGCCGCCAGCGAGGCCATCGCCAAGCTCGACGCCTTCCTCCTCCGCACCCAGCCCAAGCCCTCTGGCGCCAAGCCCGACACGGCCACCATGGGCCGACGACGCAAGGCCGTCGAGATGCTCATCACTATCTATCGGTTCCGCAAGGACTTCCAGCGCGCCATCGCCTACCTCCAGGCCATCCCGCGCAGCTTCCCAGACGAGGACGACAACCCCAAGCGCCGACGACTGCTCGCTCACTGCCACCTTCTGCTCGCACAGCAGCTCGCCGAGCGCGGCGACGCCGACGGAGCCGAGGCCTCCGAGACCGCCGCGCTCTCGCTCCTCGAGGAGCTGCTCGCCGAGGGCAAGCCCGGCGAGAACCCCACCCTCGAGCTCTGGGTCGCCGGCCAGCTCTTCGACCGCGGCAAGTGGGAGGAGGCACTCGAGATCTACCGCGAGCACGGCGGCCGCCTCGAAAACGCCAAGGGCAAGGAGAAGCACGCCGCCTTCATCTATCTCCGCATCATCCAGTGTGCCAAGAAGTTAGACCGACTCAAGACCGCCTCGCTATGGCTCCGACGCCTCCGAGGCGTGCTCGGCCCCTCGCTCGAAATCCTCCGCGAGGAGGCCGACATCGAGCGCCGCCGCGGACGCTACACCATCG
>CBFDBL010000718.1:0-3264 GCA_965603035.1 uncultured bacterium | reverse complement strand
GTGATGGCGGAGGCGGAGCGGCTCGATGCGAGGCAGCGGGCGGCGCTGAGGGGGATCGAGCGGTTCGTCGCGGAGCGCGCGGGAGCGTGGCGGGTGGCGATGGACCCGTTCGCGGCGGCGGGCTCGCCGTTCCACTATGATGGCATCCTTGCACTGGCGAACGCCGATGCGGCGGCACGGGAGCCGCCAGAGGGCACGCCCGTCGTCGCGGTGTCGCACGCGTCGTGGCATCGCAGGACGCTGTCAAGGGTGCTGCCGAACCTGCGGTCGGCGGGCCGCGTCGCGGCGGAACACCTGATCCGGTGCGGCTTCGCGCGGTTCGGGTTCCTCGGCTACTGCCCCGACCTCGAGACACGTCTGCTGCGTGAGGGGTTCGCGCGGAAGCTTCGCCGCGCGGGCCTCGGCCAGGCGACGCTGCTCTTCAACCGCCACGGGCTGGGGCGCGCGAGCGGCTGGTCGAAGCTGACGGCGGCGTTCGCGCGGTGGCTGGAGACGGACGCTGTGCCGCCGGTCGGCGTGTTCGCCGGCTCGCTGACGGTGGCGCGGAGCCTGGCCGACGTGTGCGCGCGGCAGGGGCTTGGGGTGCCCGAGGACGTGGCGATCCTGTGCCCCGACGGCGAGGCGCAGCTCGTGGGGTTCCCGCCGCCGGCGCTCTCGACCCTCGACCTGGGCTACGAGCCCTGCGGCCATCGCGCGGCCGAACTGCTCGACGAGCTGATGACGACGGGCTCGACGGAGCCGCATCGCGTGATGCTGCCGCCGGGCGCGGTGACGGCGCGGCGGAGCACGGACGTGGTGACGTGGCACGACGCGGTGGTGCAGCGCGGGTGCCGCTACATCGCGGAGCACTGCGGCGAGCGCGGGCTGCGTGTGGCGGACGTCGCGGCGGGGGTGGGGGTGTCGCTGCGTGAGCTCCAGCGTCGGTTCCGGGCGAGGCATTCGCTGAGCGTGGGGGCCGAGATCCAGTATGCGCGGCTGCGGCGGGCAAGGCGGCTGCTGCTGGGCACGGCGCTGTCGGTCGAGGAGGTGGCGCGACGCTCGGGGCTGTCGAGCGGTCGGCGGCTGGCGAAGCTGCTGCGCGAGGCCGAGGGCATGTCGCCGACCGAGCTTCGCCGCGTCCGCCCGCCCGCGCCGAAGGCCGGCGAGCCCGACATCGAGAGGGCCAAGCACCTCATGGCCACCACCGACCGCCCTCTCGACACCATCGCCTACGACTGCGGCTACCGCCGCCACCGCTACCTCATCGACGCGTTCAAGAGCGAGGTCGGCATGACGCCGCGTGCCTGGCGCAAGCGGCATCGGCAGCGTCCGCCGCCCGCGGAGCGCGGCCCCTTCACCATGACCTTCATCGGCCCCGACGGCGAGGTCGAGGAGCAGCGCACCTACGGCCCCAACGGCACCGAGACCCAGGACGACGACGACGAGGCGTGAGCCGCGGCTCGCCGGGGCTCTCTGCCGCATTGACTCGGGCTCGGCGTCGGCTATAATCGGGCCGGGCTGGGAGGAGCGGGAGCGGCTATGGGCGATGTGGGTCGCAGCGAGATCGTCGGCTCGCCACGGCGGGTGCTGGTGAAGGTCGGCTCGAGCGTGCTGACGAGCCGCTCGGGCGGGGTGGATCGGCGTCGGATCCGGCACTTGGCGGACCAGGTGAGCGCGCTGCTCGACGAGGGCCGCGAGGTGATCGTGGTCAGCTCGGGCGCGATCGCCACGGGCCTCGGCGAGCTGGGCCTCGACGACCGCCCGACGACGATGCCCGCGCTCCAGGCCATCGCCGCCGTCGGCCAGGGACGGCTCATCCGCCTCTACAAGCAGGCCTTCCGCCGACGCGGCCGCAAGGTCGGCCAGGTGCTCCTGAGCCGCGAGGACATGGAGGACCGCGGCCGCTTCCTCAACACCCGCAACACCCTGAGCGCACTGCTCCGCTTCGGCTGCGTGCCGCTGATCAACGAGAACGACACCGTGTGCGTCGACGAGATCCGCTACGGCGACAACGACTTCCTCGCGGCACACCTCGCGACGATGATCCTCGCCGACCTCGTCGTGCTGCTGACCACGGTCGACGGCCTGATGGAGACATGCGACGGCGGCGTGCCTCGGCGGGTGCGGGCGGTCGAGCGCATCTCGGACGAGGTGCTCGGCCTCGACGACGGCGGCCGGTCGCCGCGCGGCTCGGGCGGGATGACGAGCAAGCTGCGCGCCGCCTCCTACGTCACGCGCGCCGGCGTGCCGGTCGTCGTGGCGAACGGCAAGAGCCGCGACGTGCTGCTGCGGGTCCTGCGCGGCGAGGACGTGGGCACGCTGTTCCTGCCCGCGCCGCGGCGCATGGCGAGCCGCAAGCGCTGGATCGGCTTCACCGCCAGGACCCGCGGGCGCCTGGTCGTCGACGAGGGGGCACGGCGCGCGCTCGTCGAGCGCGGCAAGAGCCTGCTCGCCTCCGGCATCCGCCAGGTGCACGGCACCTTCCGCCAGGGCGACGTCGTCGCGCTCGAAGTCCAGGGCGCCGAGCCCTTCGCACAGGGCCTCACCAACTACTCCAGCGACGAGCTCGCCCGCATCCAGGGCTGCCACACGCGCGACATCGAGGCACGACTCGGCTACAAGGACTACGACGAGGCCATCCACCGCGACAACCTCGTCGTCCTCGACTGACCGCACACAGGGGGGCGCCGCCGATGCCAGGCCAAGACGGGAAGGACGGCAAGCTGCCCTTCGGCCAGATCGCCGTCGGCAAGGGCTACTGCACGCCCGACCAGGTCGACGAGGCCCTGCGCATCCAGCGTGCCATCGAGCGTCAGGGTCGCCCGCGTCCGCTCACGGGCATCCTCATGGTCCAGCACGGCATCATCAGCACAGGCCAGCTCATCGACATCATCAGGGCCTACGAAGACGACGACGGCTAGACGCGCGACCTCCGCCTCCCAACTCGCACCATCCGCAGATTACGCAGATTACGCAGATGGGATCAGCCACAGAGCCACAGAGCACACGGAGCGGAGAGGGGGATGGAACCACGGGTGAACACGGATGGCACGGATAGGAGAAGAGAAGACATCGGAAGCGTAGATGGAGAGGGTTAGGGGAGGAAGGCAGGAGAAGGACTAGCCACGAATCGGCACGAATGTTCTTCTCTTGCCCGACCCCCGGAACCTGGAACCTGCAACCCGGAACCAGCAGAGGACGGCCACAGAGGCACAGAGCACACGGAGCGGAGAGGACGTCGGCAGGAGGCAGGAGGCCGTAAGGCGGGGGGGGGGGGGGGTGTGT
>CBFDBL010000717.1:0-3296 GCA_965603035.1 uncultured bacterium | reverse complement strand
GCGCCCCGCCGCCGCGGCGGGCACGCTCCGCTCAGGATGACAGGATCCGCCGACTATTCCCCTTGCCCCGGTGAGAAATGCGGGCTAGCCATCTACCCCTATGCGAAGCGGCCTGCGAGTCGGGCTCTTCGCCGCCGCAGGCGAGTCCAGAGCACCGAAGGCGCCGCGACGCCGAGGCTGCGCGACTCCCTGTTCGGAGGGCGAACCGAGGACGAGGACGACGACGACGAGGACGACTGAAGACAGGAGCCGGCTGACCGCTATCAGGAGCCATACTCGGGGACGCGGCTTGGGCCGCGCGGGAGAATTGGGGGGAGGTGGGAAGATCGGGGGGCACAAGGGGGCCAATGTCCTGAATGAGAAGAACGGTGCACAGGTCGGTGGGCCAATGTAGACCTCACACTCCGTGTGAGGATCGTCACACGGGGTGTGACGGCTACATTCCGCGCGACAGGGGGTGGACTGGCGGCGACAGGCCCCTTGTGTCTCCAGCGTCCCGGGAGTAGGATCCCGATAGGGGAAGAGGCGGCCTGATCCCTCGGGCCGCGATGACTCCAGGAAGGGACGCGCCGATGGCTCGGGCCATGGTGTCACTGCTCGCCGCGATGCTCCTGTGCCCTGTCGCTCGCCCCGCCCAGGCGGCAGAGGCGCGGCGTACGCCGCCAGTCTACCCCGCCCCGGTCCGGATCGACTCCACGGGAACGCCGCTGGCGCTCAGCGGGGGCGCGCGCATCGAGCTGCCGGACGGCGACGACGACCTCGTGAATGTAGCGGAGCTCCTGTCGAGCGAGCTCGGCCGTGCACTGGACGCGCCGGAGGGGAGGCTGGCCATCGTCCGTTCCGCCAAGGCCCCGCAAGGGGCGCGGGCGGCACGCGTGGCTCTCGGCACGCGCGGCAACGAGGGGACAGCCGCCAAGCTCGTCGGCAGCCTGGCGGGGCAGCTCCCGGCGGGGAGCGGCGCCTATGTGCTGCGGGTGGCGCCCAGGGGCGCCGCCGTCCTCGGCCGCGACGCGCAGGGGGCCTTCTACGGCGCGCTCACCTTGCTCCAGCTCTTCAGCGCGACCGGCGCCGGGCGGGGCGAGCTCGCGGGCGCCGGCGTCGTGGACCACCCGTACCATGTCTATCGGGGCATGCGCGCGGGCCTGCCGCGAGGGAAGCCGCGACAGGGCGAGATCACCCACGCCTACTACCGCGACCTGCTCCGCCTGATGGCCTTCACCAGGCTCAACCACGTGTGGGTCGAGGGCTGCGGCTACAACACCCCCCTGCGGCGCCACCCGGAGGTCGCCTGGGCCGACGTCCTGACCGCCCAGCAGGCAGGGGAGATCGTCCGCTCCGCCCAGCGGCTCTTCCTGAGCATCGACGGCTCGCTCGGCTGGCCGTGGCTCTACTACGGCCACAAGCACCTGGCCGAGATCCCCGAGGGCGAGACGTGGGACTCGCTGGCGAAGAAGGTCCGCAAGATGAGCCGCGTCAACCCCTGCCCCTCGAACCCCGAGCTCTGGACGATGGTCCTCGAGACGATGGAGGACACGATGGCGGTCCTCCCCGGCGACCACTTCGCCGTGCCGATGGACGAGATGTACCAGGAGTACCACGGCTCCCGATGGGCGGCCTGCCCCCGCTGCAAGGGCAAGGACCCCGTCGGCCTGTGGGCGTACATGGCCAACCGCCTCGTCCGCAAGGTGCTCGACAGTGGCAGGACGCCCATACTGGGCGGCGGCATGCTCGTCCGCGAGCACCAGGGCTGGTACAAGGACTTCTACAAGGCCATCGACCAGGTCGAGCGCCGCGACAGGATCGTCATCTACAACTGGTCGGAGGGCCACGTCCGCCGCGGCGCCATGCGAGTGGGCGGCAAGCGCCTCCAGAACCCGACCTTCAGCGCCACCCCCTTCTTCAAGCAGCACGGCTACAAGGACGTCGTCCACCTGTTCGCCGGCACGAGGTGGAACGGCCGCCCCGAGATGCGCGAGGCCCGCGGCAAGCTCGCCTGCTACGGCGGCTTCGTCTCCTACTACCACGCGATGAACTACGAGGTCATGAAGCAGCGGGGCGCCCTCGCCCGACTCGCCTTCACCGCCCAGCACCTGTGGAGCCCCGACAACCCGCCGATGGACTCGCCGCAGGACGAGAGGGCGTGCCGCTATGCCGAGGCCCTCGCCGACGCCGTGCTGAGCGGCAAGAGCTACGTCGAGGCCATCGCCCTGGCGCGCAAGGCCTGGGCGGCCCCGCCAGGCACCTCGGTGCTCCAGGGCGGCATGCTGGGGCGGCACTTCGCGAGCCAGGACCCGCCCGTCAACCTCTTCGCCAGCCAGCGCGGCGAGCGGACCGAGGGACGCATGGCCGTCGTCCTCCCCGTCGAGGAGGCCAACCCGCACGCGGCGTTCCTCGTCCTCACCCTCTACGACTGGGACCAGAGGGGCGAAGGCGCGATCGAGCTCAACGGCCACCCCGTCGCCCTCGCCGTCTCGAAGCTCAGCAACGGGCGCGACCACCAGTTCCCGCCGATCCCCGTGACCCCGGCGTGGCTCCGGTTCGGCCCCGAGCCCAACGTCGTCCGCTTCGCCTACAAGGCGACGGCCGGCTTCATCGTGCGGAAAGCCACAATCGTCCTCTGCGACGCCCCCGGCGACTAGCCCAGAACGGAGCCGGGCCGCCCCGAAGGGCGGCCCGGGTGTCGTGCCTTGGGCGGTGTCGCCCGCGTCACTACTTGAGCATCGCTTCGGCCGCGGCGATGACCTCAGCGATCTGCTTGTCGTGCGCCGCCGCCTCGGCAGGCGGGTCGCCGGCGAAGGCGAAGTTGGCCTCCACCTTCTTGCGCCGGTAGCACAGGACCGTGAGCGGCACGTCCTTGTTGAGGCTGAGGCCGCCCGGGTCCTTGCCGTTGGCTGGGAGTGTGAGTGGGGTGGCGACGTCGTGCTTCGCCGCGAAGGCCGTCAGCGCCTCACGGCTGCCCGCGCTGTTGTCGGCGAGCAGGACGATGAAGGCGCGAGCCTCGGCGTCCTTGTGGTCCGCAACGAACTTGTCGATGGCCTTGGCCAGCCTGGCCAAGCGGCCGTCCGCCGCCCGCGCGAAGGCGAGGATCGACGGACGCCCTCCGTTGCGTCACACATAGCACAGTTGGCTGTCCTTCTGCGAGCCCGTGACGGCCTGGACCGTGAACGCCTTCACCCCGCTGCCCACCGCCGGCCCGCTCTGGACCGCGTCGTCGGCCGCGAGGGCGCCGGGGAAAACCAGGCCACCGAGCAGCAGGAGCACTGCTGTCCACACGGCAGGTCCTCGCACGCCCATAG
>CBFDBL010000716.1:0-3315 GCA_965603035.1 uncultured bacterium | reverse complement strand
CCGAGGCCCGGCGGCCGACGCGGCGCGGCCGGGCGATGGTCCGGTCACCCGACCCTCCGCTTGCGGCGCGCCGGCCCCAGAGGCCGGCGCGCCGCGCCGGGGCCGGGTGGCTCAGCCGGTGGCCGCAGCGCTCGTGGTCCTCGGCTTCCCCGACAACCGGAGTGCGCAGACCGCCCGCGGGTCGGCCACAGGTTGTCGCGGAACGTGCCCGCGCTCCTGAGCGGGGATCGATGCCAGGGCCCCTCCGAGGGTCGCTGCCGACCATACCCTCTGTGCCGCCTTCGCCACCTGCCTTCCGATCCCTCTTCCACCCATCCAGCCTCCCGCCTCTGGCACCGCGGACGGCGCCGGCGCTTGCCGCAATGTCCTATGTCGCGGCCTGAGCGCGTCCCTCGTCCCCTTCGGCGGGCGGGACGAACGCGCCGCACGTCTCGCCCCCCGGCGCGAGGGGGACCGCGGACCGCCTCGCGGAGAAGCGCATGGCGAGGTTGAGCGCTATGAAGAGGAGCGGGCCCCTCAAGTGGTAGGGAAAGCGCTTGAGGATCGAGCGCAGGCGGTAGAAGCGCAGGCGGACATTGTGCTGGCCCTCGGCCAGCTCGCGCGGTGTCATGCGGGCGGGCTGGAAGACCACGGTCGTGTGGTTGTAGTGCGTCCAGTCCTCGGTGAAGAGTCTCCCCTCCCGCTTCAGGCTCTCGTAGAGAGCGGTGCCGGGGTAGGGCGTGAGGATGTTGAGGGTGGTGGAATGGACCCGGCACCTCATGAGGAAGTCGAAGGTGTCGTCGAAGATCCCTAGCTCGTCGGTGTCGAAGCCGAAGATCACGGAGGCGTGGAAGCAGACGCCCGCGGCCTGGATCCGCCGGATGGCCTCCTCCACGTCTTGCAGGTCGCGGAACGACTTCTTCATGCGCTTCATGGACGCTTCCGAGACGGTTTCCATGCCGACGAAGAGCCCGCGGCAGCCGCCGTCGTAGGCCGCGCGCAGGAGATCCTCGCGGTGCGCCAGCGACAGCGAGCACTGGCCTACCCAGCGGATCTTCAGGGGCTTCAGGGCCTTGAAGAGCTCCAGCGCGTACGCGGGGCGGCCTATCACGTTGTCGTCCAGGATGAGGTGGTACTTCCGGCCCGAGAGCCTCACGTCCTCCACCACCCAGTCGAGCGGGAAGGTCCGGATCCGCCGCCCGTAGACCCTCGACACCGAGCAGAACTCGCAGTCGTAGGGACAGCCCCGCGTCGTCATGAGCGGGTTGACGTTCATGAACCGCTTCACCGCGGCGAGATCGGTCGGCCGGCTCCTCGGCCTGGTAGAGGGGCGCGAGCCTGCCCGCGGCCGCGTCGGCCACCACCTCGGGCCATACGGGCTCCCCCTCGCCCACGACCACGGCGTCGGCGTGCCGCTGTGCCTCCTCCGGCAGGACGGAGGCGTGGATCCCCCCGATCACCACCTTCGCACCCTTGCCGCGGAAGTGGTCGGCGATCATGTACCCTCGAGGCGCGTTCGCCGTCATCAGGCTCACGCCCACCAGGTCGGGCTCCAGGGAGAAGTCGAGGTCCTCGAACTCCTCCATGACGATGCGAACGTCGTGTCGCTCGTCGGTCAAGGCGGCGAGCACCTGGAGGGCGATCTCCGGGATCTGGAGCGCGCTCGGCGTCCGACGCGTCGCGTGCTGGCAGGGAGAGACAAGCAGAATCTTCATCGCGGCCCTCCTGACGCGCGGCATCCACACGGGTCCGCGCGGAACCTGTTCCTGGCGCACAGACTAGCGCGAGAGTGCTCGCGCCGCAAGGCGTCTTGTTGTCGGCAGCGACATCGAAGGGTGGTCATTCGTCGCTCGCAGCTTCCCGCCCGCTCAGGCCAGCGTCGTCGCGCGGATCCGCATGTCCCGTGCGTAGTTCACCGGGTCGTAGGGCCACAGCCGCTTGCTGCGCAGGTCGCAGCGCAGCAGCGTGAGGAAGTAGAGCAGCGCGTCCTGCCCGCACTCGACCACGGCATAGGGCGTCGGCTCGCGATTGAGGCCGGGCGTCCACCCCGCGGGGCCGGGGATGCTGCCCTGGCGGTGGACCACCGCCTCGTCGAGCAGGCACACCGCATCGACCCACAGGCTCGGCGCCAGCCCGTCCTGGATCTCGCCGAGCCTGCGCGCCAGCAGCCCGGGGGCGCTGCCGTGACAGCCCAGCACCGCGCCGAAGGGCGCGGGATTCTCGTCCGGCGCCCGGCTGCGGGCGTCGCCGTAGGGCGAGCGGGCGAGCGCCGTGCGCGGCAGGACCTTGGCCGAGCGCACCGTGACGGCGGCCTCGCGCAGGAACGCGGCGTCGAGGATCGGCTTGACCTCGATCGCCGCGTAGACGCTCTCGGCCGCGAGCACGAGCGCATCGGGGTCGCCGATCAGCGGGTCGCTGTCGAGCGCATCGTAGATCAGGATGTCCACCTGGCCGCTCATCTCGCCCGACGGCTCCGCCACCTCGCCCGCGCCGACCCCGTAGCGGGCCGCGAGATTCTGTCGGAAGAAGTCGCGGAACGCCGTCTCCCGCCGCTGTCCCTTGCTCGCGCCGTGGCGTCCGTCGCTCACGCGCGCCAGCCTGCCCCGCAGCTCGGCCGCGCGCCCGCGGAAGCTCCCCGCCAGGCTGAACCCCGGCGGCTGCACCGTCGCGCCCCGCGGCTGCTGACGGTGCAGGTCCAACGGCGGACCCTCCGAGCCCTCGGCCACGCGCGCCGCGTACCACGCGTCGAGGCGCGCCAAGTCCCTGGCGACCTGGCGGAACCGCGTCTGCGACAGCTTCCCGTCCCACTCCCACAGCCCGGCCCGCGTCAGTACCGTCGCGAGTTGCGAGACGATCTTGCAGTGGCTGATCGCCCGTCCCAGCCCATGATAGAGGAACGTGCCGATGCCGTCGGGCTTCATCTCCGACTGCATCTCGCCGACCGCCGCCGCCAGCGGATGCCACGCCTCGTCCGCCATGGACCCCACCACCCGCTCCAACTCCGCGCGCGACAGGCTCCGCACCACCTCGCGCCGCGCTCGTTCCCTGCCCAGCACCCTCAGGATCGCCAACTCGCCCTGCTCGCTCACCCGCCACCAGAACGGCGCCCCCCGTCCCCCGATCGCCCGCTCCTGCACCCAGATGCTCGACGGCTTGCTCATGGGGGAGCCCTCCTTTCCGTCCGCCGATGCTACCGCCACGGCGACCCCGGCGCAAGCGGGGGACGGGATTGGCCACAGAGGCACAGAGCACACGGAGCGGAAGAAGACCCTGTCCGCAGATTGCGCAGATTCCGCAGATGGGGCGGACGGGATTAGCCACAGAGGGCACGGAGCA
>CBFDBL010000715.1:0-3325 GCA_965603035.1 uncultured bacterium | reverse complement strand
TTCTCGTCGCCCTCGCCCCACCATCCGCCGCGGGGGTTCCAGACGTGGAGCATGATGCCGCAGAAGCGGCCGCGGCCCTGCGTCTGGAGCGCGGTCCAGTCGGGCCAGCGGTCGCGCGGCAGCGGCTCGAGGTCGCGGTGCCACTTGCAGTGGAAGTGCCCGAGGCCGTCGAACGGGCGGCCCAGCGGGGCGACGTCGAGCGCGACCTCGAGCTTCCGCTCGACCTTGCCTCCGTTGACCAGGCTCGCCGCGCAGGATTTCGCGAACGGCATATACCAGTAGGCATAGAGCCCGTCGTCCGTCATCCCGACGGGCAGCGACTTGTAGAGGTTGACCCCTGGCGCCGTGCCGAAGAAGTCGCCGAGCGGGCACCAGACGGCGGGCGCCTGCTGCCCGTCCCACGCGATCTGGAGCACCAACTCGCGGAGCGCGGCCATCTGGGCAGCGCGGTCCTCGAACTCCATCTTGACGTGGACGCCGGTGATGGCGGCCGGGCCGCTGTGGCGGAGCAGGGCTGCCGTCTGGCCGGGGCCGACGGTGAGGGTCTTGGTCACGCGCTCCTGGCTCTTGCGCGCGCCCGCGGGGTCGGAGCCGAGTCGCTCGCGGAAGAAGGTGTCCACCTCGCTGAGCGCCTTGCGGGTCTCGGGCGACAGCTCGGGGGTGAAGGTCGGGAGGACGGTGCCCTTTGGATAGGCGGTGAAGGTGAACTGGTAGTATCGCCCCCAGCCCCTCTCGCCGACGATCTTGCAGCTCTTCTGGTATGGGATGGGGAAGTAGAGGTTGTGACCTTTGGCGGCGACGTAGCCGAGGGTGGGGTAGTTGAAGGGCTCGTGCTTGGCGTCGAAGTAGTGTGCGAAGGGCCTGTCGAGGGCGGGCTGCTCGGCGCCGTCGAGGTAGATCTTGACGTGGCCAGCCTGGGGCCTGGCCGACCAGATGCGCCAGATGACGCCCGGCCCCTCCATCTCGGCCATGACGATGGCGTCGCCCTCGCGGCGGATGCAGCCGGCGCCGTCGCCGTTGGCGGCCCACTCGACGTACTGCTTCTTCTCGGGGTCGTACCGGCTGCGCCGGTCGGTGCTCGCCCACATGGCGTTCCGCTCGCCTGCCTGGGGCAGGACGGCGAGGCGCTCGAGGTCGAGCATCTGGCGAATCAGGTCGGCGTGGGTCAGGGTCTCCCCCGCACGCGATGCCGAGCCCGCCGTCAGGATCAGCGCCACCAGGCCCACAACCTTCGGTCGCATGTCAATCTCCTCATTCGTCGGCTGGGCGGATGCGGTCGCGGCCTGTGCCGGCTCGGAAGCTCAGGCTGGCCCCATCGTCGCTCCACGTTGAGCGCACGGCCTCGCCCTTGTCCGTCGTCACCGCATGCTCGTCGGCCAGCAGCCTGTGGATGGTGATTCGCGTCTTGCCCGTCGTCTGGAGGTCGAGGAGCCACGTCTCGTCGGGACCGTGGCTGAGCGACGCCGTGGCCTTGGCGGAACTCTCGAACAGAGGCCGGCCGTAGAGCGCGCCGAGCCGAGTGCCACTGGCGACGGCGAAGGCCGTGACGCGGAGATCGCGGTCGGTGCGCAGCACGGCCACCTCGGCCTCGGGAACGGCCATCGGCTCGGGGCCTGTGACGGGGAACGCGCCGCCGAGGGCCAGGGGCAGCTTGAGGATGCTGTCGCCCTGATCGGTCCGCACGGTGAGCAGCGCCGTGCCTGTTGGGACGCCGTGAGCGAACACCTGCGCCGGACGAGCGCCTTCGCCGCCGATGCGCAACGCGCTGACGAAGATGACCTCCTTGCCTTGTCGGCGCACCAGCAGCGTGGGCAGGCTGCGGGACGCAGGCTGGCCGTAGCCATCGCCGGCGTAGACGGTATCGAGTGGCTCGGCGGTGAAGCGCGGCGGGTCCATGGCGAGGCACACGGTGACCTTCTCGCCCACCCATCGTGCGGTCACGGGCTTCTCGGTGGTGCAGCCGCGCGCGTGGCGGATGTGCTGGTAGCCGTTGGCTTTGCCGGGCGGCGCGAGCTTCGTGCCGAGGGGCAGGCCCGTCTCGAGCTTCCCGTAGCAGTGGAAGAGCCAATCGTAGGTGTGCGGCTTGTCGCTCGCGAGCTCGACGAGGTCGACGACGATGCCGCCGGGGAGGACGGCGACGGTGCGTGCGAAGCGCACGCCGGTGTAGGCGTCGTCGGCCGTGGCCGAGGCGACGGCCAGCTCGGGCGTGGCGTGGAAGAAGCGCAGCTTGCCCTGGCACGGCTTCTGCGACCGGCCGTCGACGACCACCGTGTTGTGGCTCACGGTCTGCTTGTACCACTCGCGGTGGAGCGGGACGCCGTAGTGTATGCACCCCGGGTCCGGCGCGACGATCTCGCCGCCTGCGTAGAGGATGAGCTGGAGCTTGTCGGGGTGGCCGTGGCCGCCGCCGTGGGGCGCGTAGTCGAGGAGGACGACGGGCGCGTCCCGGCCAGCGTCGGTCTGGAGGTAGGCGTAGCCGCCGACGGGGTAGTTGCGGCTGCCGCTGGGCAGTTTCGCGCTCTCCACGAGCTCGGGCTCGCCGTAGAGCAGCGACTCCACCGATGCCCGCGAGCGCCCCTGGAGCAGGGCGGCGAACATCGGGTCGCGCCAGCGCGCGTAGGCCAGCTCGTAGCGCGTCCACGGGCCGTAGGCGTTGGCCTCGCCCGAATCGTTGACTGCCGGCAGACGGCCGTTGGGCAGGGCGAACTCCAGGGGCGCGGCGTAGAAGCTGCGGTAGCGGTCGGTGTAGACGTTCACCCCCACGTGGCGGAGCGCCTCGGCGAGCGGGACGAGCGCCGACATGGTGTAGTAGTGGTAGCCCCAGGCGCCCTCGAACCACATGCCGTCGTCGAGGATGCCCCTGGCGAGCTGGCGGTGGATGCCCCGGCTCGAGGTCACCGCGTCGGCCAGGAACTTCGGCTCGTCGAGGCAGATGCCCACGAGCCCGACCGCCGAGTTCTTCCAGCACTGGATGTTGTGGATGCCGATGCGGTGCTCCATGATGAGCCTGGCCGCGGGCCGCAGCAGCTTCTTTGCGATAGCGGTACGTTGCTGACGTGGTAGCGTTTCCCATATGAGGTCGTAGCCCCGGACGACGGGGATGAGCCAGGTGCTCTCGTCGAGGGTCTGTGGCCCGACGCGTCCGCCGCCGACGCGGTCGTGGCCGCGGGTGGTGTGGCGCTTGTAGGAGAGGTAGCGGTCGGCGTAGGCGAGCAGGATCTCGGCGGCCTTGGCGGCGTAGCGCTTCTCGCCCGAGAGCTGGAAGGCGAGGCCGAGGGTCTCGACGGCCCTGGCGTAGTTCGAGTGGGTGCGGCTGAGGACGACG
>CBFDBL010000714.1:0-3329 GCA_965603035.1 uncultured bacterium | reverse complement strand
GCTGATGCCCGCCGTCGTCCGCGCCATGAGGTCCGCCGCCACCGCCCAGTGCAGGAGCAATCTCAAGCAGATCTACGCCGGCATGAAGCTCTACACCATGCAGTACGGCGGCTTCCTCGCCCCGACCGGCTCGCCGCCCCAGTTCCCCTACTGGGACAAGAACCTCGGGCCCTTCATCCAGGACCCCGAGGTGTTCCGCTGCCCGGCGAAGAAGCGCGCGGCGCGCGGCTACGGCCTGAGCCATCAGTGGTCGGGCGGCCCCGACCAGACCGAGGGCGATGGCACGGCCATGAACAATACCGCCAAGGCGCTGACCCTGGCCGAGAACCCCTCCGGCACCGTCATCGTCTGCGACACCGGCGATGTCAAGAACCCCGACGACCCGCCCGAGGACTGGGAGGAGACGAGCGCCTCGGCCACCTTCGTCCGCTTCCCCCACGACAACCACCTCGGCCAGCACGACGGCGCCTACACCGACTGGCACACCGACCCCTGGCGCCCCGTCCCCCGCCATCCGCCTGCCAACACCGTCTCGCTCTTCCTCGACGGGCACGTCGAGAGCCTCGCGACGCGCGACCTCGTGGACGACCTGTTCGGCGAGCCCGACTGCCTCTACGACAACCGCTAGCGCCCCGGGCGCCCGCCTCGGGCCAGACGGCTTGACACGGCGCGCGGCGGCAGGCTAGAATGACGCCGCCAGCGAAGTGCACCCAGGGTAGGAAGGGCGCAATGGGGAAGACGGGCGCGGAGCGAAGGCCCCTGTTCGGCCAGGTGGCGGTGGCGGCAGGGCAGCTTGGGGTGGAGGAGCTCGACGAGTGTCTCGGCCTCCAGGAGCTGCGCCACCGCGAGGGCGCGGAGGTGCGCATCGGCCAGTTGCTCTTCGAGCGGGGCTACCTGACCGAGGTGCAGGTGCACCTGGTGCTGAGGGTCCAGCGCGGCGAGAAGCGGCGGATGGAGGTGGGCGGGTTCGAGATCCTCGACAAGCTGGGCCGCGGCGGCATGAGCAGCGTCTACAAGGCGCGCGACCTGGTCACCGGCCGGCTCGTCGCCCTCAAGATCATGCCGCCGAAGGCCGCCGAGAACGCGCCCATGCTCGAGCGGTTCCGCCGCGAGTCGCGCACCGCCGTCCTGCTCGACCACCCCAACGTCGTCAAGGGCATCACCGCGGGCGAGGACGCCGGCTTCTACTACTTCGCCATGGAGTACGTCCGCGGCCGCAGCCTCCTGCGACTCATCCGCAACCAGGGGCCCCTCGCCGAGCGCCGGGCCGTCTACATCGCCCGACAGGTCGCCCACGCGCTCGAGCACGCCGCCGGCTTCGGCGTCCTCCACCGCGACATCAAGCCCGACAACATCCTCGTGCACCCCGACGACTTCGTCAAGGTCACCGACTTCGGCCTCTCCCGGTTCGTCGCCGGCGACGACACCATGCTCACCCTCCCAGGCACCGCCGTCGGCACGCCCTACTACATGTCGCCCGAGCAGGCGCGCGGCGAGACCGACATCGACGTCCGCAGCGACCTCTACAGCCTCGGCGCCACCCTCTACGAGATGCTGACCGGCGACCCGCCCCACACGGGCCCCAGCGTCGCCCTCATCCTCGCCCAGCACCTCACCGAGCTGCCCGCTTCGCCCAAGGTGGCCAACGCCGACCTCTCCGACCGCATCTGCGACATCGTCGCCACGCTGCTCGCCAAGGACCGCGCCGAGCGCTACCAGAGCGCGAGCGACCTCATCGCCGACCTCGACGCCCACATGGCCGCGCTCGACGAACGGGAGAAGCCATGAGTCGCGCGCGCCCGCTGCCCGCCGCCGCGCGCCTCGACGAGCCGTAGGACCTGGAGGGAGCCCCCATGGGAGCGAGAGGCGCGGCCGTCCTGCTCGCCGCCTGCACCCTCGCCGGCTGCACGCCCCACGAGCAGCAGGCCCGCCGTCAGGCAGGCAGCCTCAAGACCGGCATCCGACCCGTCCGCGTCGCCGACGCGAGCTTCCGTGGCCTGACGCTCCTCCTCGACGTCGAGTTCGACAACGCCAGCGCCGCCGCGCTCTCGGTGCGATCCATCGCCTACCGCGTGAGCCTCGCCACACGGCCCTGGACCCAGCACGAGCCCTGGGCCAAGGGCGAGGCCGGCCAGGGGGTGGCCGTCGAGCCGCGCTCGGCCACCGTCGTCACCGTGCCCGTCGCCGTCCCCTTCGGCCGGCTCTGCAAGCTGCTGCCGCTCGCCGCCACCGACCCGCAGATCGGCTACATCGTGCGCGCCGAGGTGCACCTCGACGCGGGCGGCGGCCAGGCGGTGACGGTCCCGCTCCGCGGGCAGGGCATCGTCGCCGTGCCGATCGTGCCGACCGTCTCGCTGTCTCGCCTGGAGGCCGAGCGGCTCGATGCGGAGGCGGCGCGGCTCGCCCTCATCGTGCGCGTGACCAACCGCAACGCCTTCCAGGCCACGGTCCGCCAGCTCAAGGGCGACGTGTCGCTGGCGGGCAAGCGCGTCGCCGCCATCGACTTGGCGCCGAACAGCGCGCTCGCGCCCGGCGGCAGCGCCGAGCTCGCCGCGCCGCTCGACCTCGACTTCCGCCGCCTGGGCGCCGACCTCCACGCCGTCCTCGCCGCCGGCACCGTGGACGTCCGCCTCGAGGGCTCCGCCCGAGTCCTCACCCCCCACGGCGAGTCGACCGTCCCGATCCGCCTCACCCGCCCGCTCCGAGTCCGCCGCTAGTGGCCTGACCGGGGACAACGCTCCATCGACCGGTGGGGCGATGCGGACCTCACACCCCTTGTGAGGCTCGTCACCCCGACTGCGACCACGACACTCCCCGCGACAGAGGCTGGACCTGCGGCGGCAGTAGCGGCCCCGAGCGGACCAGTGTGGACCCCGCTGACGACGATCCCACACTTGGCCAAGTGTGGGATCGTCGTCAGACCCACTCTCCCGCACGCAGGCATCCAAGCGCGCGGCCATGGCGTCGCCGCCGGACCGACGTCGCGACCGTTGCGGCGCGCGCAGTGATTTGGGACCTCATGAGGTCCGGATATCAGTTCCGCGTGCCCCCCGCCTCTCCCGGCGGAAGTCCCTGCCCTCTCCGCGCGGGCTCACCTTTGCCCACGACTCGGTGGAGGCGTGTCGAGGCGGAGACCGCGGTCTTGCAGCCCCCGAATGGGGGCGAGCGGGCCGTAGCCCAGCGCCTGCCCTGAGCGAAGCCGAATGGGGCAACCGAAGGGAGCCCTGGGATCCTGCAGCATCCGGTCCAGAGCCTCGTCAGGGGCGGCTCTTCGGTCGGTGCCTTGCCGGATGCCGCGGGGCGAATCGCCCCCTTCGGGGGCTCTGCAC
>CBFDBL010000713.1:0-3329 GCA_965603035.1 uncultured bacterium | reverse complement strand
GGCCACAGCAGCAGGCCGAGCAGGCGGAGCTGGCGGAAGTTGCCCACCGCGATGCGGACCCTGCGCGCGAAGCCGCCCATCTCGGTGGCCTCCTCGCAGGCGACGGCATCGGGCGCGTAGACGGCGCGGTGGCCGCCCGCGACGATGTGGACGGGGATCTCGTAGTCGTCGTTGATGCGGATCCGCGACAGGTCGGGGCACAGGTCGCGGCGGATGGCGTAGAGCGAGCCGTGGGCGCCGAGGATGCTGGCCAGCTCGCTCTCGCGCTGCTTGATGAAGGTCTCGTAGCGCCAGTAGAAGCCCTCCTCGCCGCCCAGCTCGGCCCGCTCGGGCCGCAGCACGCGGTAGACGCCGCTCACGCAGCCCACGGCGGGATCGGCGAAGGGCCGCACCAACCGCCGCAGGCTCTCGGGCATCAGGCGGCACGCGGCGTCGCTGAACGCCACGATCTCGCCGCGCGCCCGCTCGATGCCGTCGCGCAGCACCGCCAGCTTCCCGCGGTTCTCGGCGAACGCCATCAGCTCGACGCCGCGGTGAGCGTACCGCGCCGCCACGGTCGCCGTCCCGTCGGTCGAGCCGTCGCTCAGCACGAGGACCTGGAGCCGGTCGCCCGGGTAGTCGAGCTCCAGGCAGCTCTCGAGCTTCGCCCCCAGCGCGTGCTCCTCGTTGTAGGCCGGGACGAGCAGGGTCACCATCGGGGTCACGTCGGCGCTCCTCGCGGGCCGGCGCGCCAGGCGCGCGGCCGCCGCCAGGAGCAGCGGGTAGCCCACGTAGGCGAAGCCCACGAGGCCGATCGCGAGCCAGAAGAGAGCCGCCATCTGCCCTTCCTCACTCCTCGCCAGGGGGCGCCGTGGGCCGACGCGCGAAGATGTCGATCCGCGGCGCCACGTAGACGTAGCGTGGGCCGAACCTCAGATCGAACGTCCCCACGCGCCGGTACGCGGTCTCGCCGCCGAACAGCCGATCGAGGTAGGCCGCGGCCCGCGCGCCGAGCCCGTAGCCCCGCCCCTGGAACTCCGATACCACCACCCAGTCGGGCTGCCGCTGCGCGAGCTTCGCCACCGTCATCTCGCGTGGCGCCACCTTGCGGATCTCGAGCCACCGCGGAGCCTGGGGCCAGTAGCGGAAGTGGCGATACACCTCCACCACGTCGCCCTGCCGAGCGCGCTCGGCCAGGAAGGCCCCGGCGGCGGAGCGCGTGTCCCAGTGCATCCGCAGGTCCTGCGCCACACCCTGGTAGAGCGACGGCGCCGCGAGCGCCGCGACCAGGGCCACCCGTCCCGCGACCGGCTTGATGCGCCCGAGCACGCCGGCGACGAACACCCCAGCGGGGAACGCCAGGCACACCACGATGGGCAGCGTGAAGCGGTAGAACGTGTAGCCGATCGCGAACAGGAAGCCGAAGTAGTACGTCGCCATCGGCACCAGCCAGAACAGGTGGCGGCGGGACCATCCGCGCCACGCCAGCGACACGATCCCGAGCCCGCCCGCGACGGCGAACAGCAGCGCCGACTGCCAGCACACCCTCATCACGTCGGGCAGCAGCGCGCACGCGCCCCACGGCGTCAGGGGGTGCTGCCGCACGTTCTTGAACCCCAGGAACAGCCGGAGGGTGTGGTGCAGGAACCGCCCGCGCGACGGCAGCAGGTTGACACAGCAGTACACGAGCGCGGCCGCGAGAACGAACCACCCGATCGCCCGGGCGCGCGCCCAGTAGCCCCGCCGCGCCTCGTCGGCCGGCTCCCTGCCGAGCTCCCCGCCCCAGTTGAGCCACAGCACGATCGGGAGCCCGACGACGAGCGCGCCGGCCTGGTCCTTCGTCGCCGCCGACGCCGCGGCCGCCATCCCGGAGAGGATGCAGTAGCGCAGCTTCGCCTCCAGCGCCCCCTTGACGAGCAGCCACAGCGACAGCACGAACCAGAAGTGGTACGGGATGTCGAGGTTCGACGTGTGGGCGTAGAAGACGACGGGGCAGCAGGTGCCGACCACCAGCGCCGCCACCAGCGCGCTCGTGCCCCCGAACAGGCGGCGCGCCGTCCCCCACACCAGGACGACCATGGTCGTCGCCATCGCGACCGTGACCAGCCGCGCCGTGTAGATGAGCACGGTGAAGCTGCCCACCACGTCGGCGAACCCGTAGGGGTAGGTCGCCGTCGGGTGCGAGAGCCCGCCCGTCGCCAGCAGCGTGAGCAGGTAGGGCACGTAGGCGGCGGCCAGCACGTAGAAGTGCATCAGGGGGTACGCGGGATAGCACTTCACCCCCGTCGGGTCCGCCAGGATGGAGAGCGGGCCCCTGGGCGCGATCGAGTCCACTGCCCACGAGTCGGTGCCCGGCAGCCCCCAATCGATGGCGAACAGGTAGAGCGCGAGGCAGAGCGCCACGATCCCGGCGAGGGCGAGGCGCTCGCGGCGCCGATCCCTCTCCCTGGAGGCTGTGGTCGCCTCACCCTCGGTCATGGCCGGTGCCTCCGTCGCTGTTGGCGGGCCGGGCGCCCTCGCCTGCCGCGCCGAGCAGGCGCCTGCGGATGGCTTCGTAGCCGCGCACGCCGAGCAGCCGGCGCACGGCGTTGCGCGCCGCCTGCTTCACGCGGAGCGGCACGTAGGCCCTGCTGGCGGGATCGACGAGGCGGCGGAACGTCTCGGGGCCGTGGGAGCGCTTGAGCACGAAGCGGCGGAGCGCGTAGATGTCGGTGCGCCGCGTGTTGCGCCCGATGACGCCCTGGAGCGCCGCCAGGTAGCCGGCCTCGCGGGCCAGCGCGCCGAAGCTCGGGTGGTCGTAGCCGGTCGGCGACGCCGCGAAGCCCACCGGCGCGTCGAGCCCCTGCTCGAGCACGCTCTTGGACTCGACGAGCTCGTAGCGCAGTTCCTCGTCGCTCAGCGTCGAGGGGCACGGGTGGGTGAGCGTGTGCGAGCCGATCTCCATGCCCGCCTGCCGCATGGCGGCGAGCTGGGGCCACGTGACGCAGTGGCCGTGGCCGACGCGCGCGGCGGTGACGAAGAAGGTGGCCCGCTGGCCCCGCTCGGCGAGCGCGGGGGCCGCGAGGGTGGCGTTGCTGCGGTGGCCGTCGTCGAACGACACGACGACGGGCCGCGGCGGCAGCTCGCCGTCGCCGCGGTGCCAGCGGATGAGGTCGGCCATCGACACCGTGGCGAAGCCCGCGGCGGCCAGGTGGTCGAGATGGCCGCACAGCTCGTCGAGGGTGAAGACGTAGAGCCGCGCGCCCGGCTCCCACGCGGCGAGGTCCGCGGGACGCTCGGCGATCGCGTGGTAGGTGAGCACCCCGACCGAGTCCACACCGGCCGGGGCTGCTTCACCGCCCGACGCTGAG
>CBFDBL010000712.1:0-3336 GCA_965603035.1 uncultured bacterium | reverse complement strand
CGCGGCCGGCCTGGCCACGATGGGCCCGTTCCAGGGCCTCATCATGAACCAGTACCTGGTGCAGTGCCCCATGGCCGACGACATCCACGCCTACTTCCCCGGCTGGGTGGTGCCGGCGCGGGAGAGCGAGGCGCTGATCAACCGCACGTTCATGGACCGCGCGTGGATGGTGCCGCTGCTGCTCGGGCTGGTGACCTACCTGATGGGCACGCTCCAGCGGCTGAGCCTCGGCTACGTGCTCTTCCGCGCGACCAGCGACATGGAGCGGCTGCCCTTCCCGCTCGCCCCGGTGCACGCGGGCGCGGCGACGGCGCTGGCCGAGACCTCGTCGAAGCAGGAGGGCTGGCGCTGGCGGGTCTTCAGCATCGGCAGCATCGTCGGCGTGCTCTTCGGCCTCGTCTACATCGGCGTGCCGGTGCTCTCGAGCATGTTCTTCACCCGCACGGTGCAGATCATCCCCATCCCGTGGCTCGACCTGACGACCCACATCGGGGGCATCCTGCCGGCGACCCCGCTGGCCATCAGCCTCAACCTCGGCGCCGTCATGGTCGGGTTCGTCCTGCCCTTCTGGCTGGTCGTCGGCATGTTCATCAGCGCGCTGGTCATGACCTTCATCGGCACGCCCATGCTCTACACCTACGGTATCCTCTACAACTGGAACGAGGGGATGAGCTACGTCCCCACCCAGATCAGCAACTCGTTCGACTTCTGGATCAGCTTCTCCATCGGCGCCTCGCTCGTCGTCTTCATGATCGGCGTGGGCTCGACGATCCGGGCGCTCGTGCGCAGCAAGCGCGAGAAGGCGCTCCGCCAGGCCGCCGGCGAGGCCGCCGGCGGCCTGCCAGAGGGACGCGGCGACGTCCCCCTGTGGCAGGCCATCGGCCTGTGGGCACTCACCCAGGTCGTCTTCGTCGGGCTCGTCAAGTACCTCGTGCCCGAGTTCCCCTGGTGGATCCCCGCCATCTTCGGCTTCGTGCTCTCGCCCATGCAGTCCTACGTCAACGCCCGCCTGGTCGGCATCACCGGCGGCAGCGGGC
Organism: uncultured bacterium; assembly: GCA_965603035.1. Classification (GTDB taxonomy): domain Bacteria; phylum Planctomycetota; class PUPC01; order DSUN01; family DSUN01; genus CAZDNN01. Next base: position 2,299 of record CBFDBL010000712.1, on the reverse strand, counting down.
GCATCCAGTTCCCCTACCTGCGTCAGGCCTCCTTCTACGGCGCCCAGATGCTCACGGGCAAGGCGCTCGGCATCCCCATCTGGTTCGCGCCCATCCCGCTCCAGGACCACGGCCGGTCCGCCGGCATGTTCAAGCAGCTCGAGCTCACCAAGACCCGCTTCACCAGCGTCATCTACTCGAGCCTCCTGTCGTTCGCCGTCGTCTGGGTGTGCAGCTTCATCTACTGGTCATGGATCTGGAAGCTCGACGTCATCCCGTCGTCCACCTACCCCTTCGTCCAGAAGATGTGGCCCCTCCAGGCCACCATCCGCTGCATGTGGATGCGCACCACCCTGCCCGGCGGCGAGGGCCTGGCCAACCTCAAGGAGATCATCCACGGCCAGTACATCCTCGCAGGCTTCGGCGTCGGCTGCTGCATGTTCGCCGTCTTCGGCCTCCTCAACATCCCCACCATCATCTTCTACGGCTTCCTCGCAGGCATCAGCCAGAACGCGTTCATGGCCTTCCCGCGCTTCCTCGGCGCCATGCTCGGGCGCTACTACTTCCGCAAGCGCTTCACCCACCTCAAGTGGCGCTCCTACGCTCCCATCCTCATGGCGGGCTACGGCTGCGGCGTCGGCCTCATCGGCATGACCACCGTGGCCCTCAAGCTCATTTCCTCCGCCGTCAAACAAACCATCTTCTGACCCCGTGATCCGATCTTGACGCCACCCGCGCGCGCCGCTACAATCGTGGCCCGGCGGGTTCAAGCCACCCTGTCGTGTCCCCGGAACGCCACCATGCAAGTCAGCCTCTACGTCCGACGAGGCCCCACGAGCGGCCAGCTCTTCCCGCTCTCCGACGCGGGCCTCACCCTCATCGGCCGCAACCCCTCCAACCACGTCGTCCTGCTCGACCGCCACGTCTCCGCCAACCACTGCGTCATCCGGCCCCGCCGCTCCGGCGCCGGCTTCGTGCTCATGGACGCGCGCAGCCGCCACGGCACGCGGGTGAACGACCGGCCCTCCGGCAAGGCGCTCATCGGGCTCGGCGACCTCATCACACTCGGCCCCTTCGATCTCGAGGTCGTCGAGACGCCCCCCGGCGAGTACCCCCTGCCGCCCAGCCGCCCCGCCGCCGCCCGACCGCCGCGCTTCGAGATCGCGCCGCGCGGCTGGCGCAAGCAGGGGCAGCCGCTCCCGCCAGGCTCCGCCACCGTGCTGGGCCGCAGCCGACTCGCACAGGTCCGCGTGGACGACACCTTCGCCTCCGCCTGCCACTGCCTCCTGTGCCTCGACCCGACCGACGACGGCCGCATGCCCTTCGTCATCGACCTCCGCAGCAGCAACGGCACCTACATCAACCGACGCCCCATCCACCGCAAGCACCTGCTCCCCGGCGACACCCTCGTCATCGGCGACCACCGCTACAAGCTTCGCCGCCTGGGCACCGCCGACCTCGCCGCGCCGGAGCCCGAGGTCGAGATCCCAGCGGCACCGGCCCGCAGCCGCACCGTCACCACCCACATCCTGCCCGCTGCCGACCCGGCACAGCCCGCGCCGCGCCAGACCCCCGAGCCCGTCGCCTTCGCCCCCGAGCCAGGCCCGTCGCTCGCCGACGTCCTGGCACCCGTCGAGCCCGACGCAGGCCACCCGCTCCACGACCTGCTGACCGACGACGACCTCGAGCCGCTCGAGCCGGCCGCCGAGCAAGCGCCCGAGCCGGCCCAGCCCCCGCTCCCGCCGCGCGACACCGAGACCAGGCTGCTCCCGCGCGAGACGGCGCCCGGCGTCGAGCCCGTCGCCGAGCAGCGGCCCGGCAGCGGCGCCTTCCACGACACGCGCGAGCTCGAGCTGCCTGCCCCGCCGGAGCCCGCGGCCCGACCCGAGCCGCCCGCGCGCCTCCTGGCACACGGGCCCGACGACTACGACGACTTCTTCGGCTTCGCGCGCCCGCCCTTCGCGCTCGTGCCCGACCCCGACTGCTTCTACGACAGCCAGCACCACTGGGACGCGCTCGACACCCTCGTGCGCTGGCTGAAGGCCGGGCCGCCCGTCGCCGTGCTGTTCGGCGACATGGGCTGCGGCAAGTCGCTGCTCGTCGAGTGCGTCGCGCGGCGCCTGAGCTACCGACGTCCCGCGCCCGTCGTCGTGCGCGGCCCGCTCGACGACCTGTCGCCTGCGGGCGTGGCCGCGCTGACCCTGACCCGGGCCGCCGAGGTCCACGCCGAGCTGGCCGCCGAGGGCGCCGACCCGCTCGCGCGCTGGCGCGCCGCCATGCGCGAGCTCTACGCACGCAGGGGACTCGTCGCCCTGCTGCT
>CBFDBL010000711.1:0-3339 GCA_965603035.1 uncultured bacterium | reverse complement strand
CGCGGCCCGCGGCCCCCGCGGGCGAGCTCGGCGAGCTCGGCCTCGAGCTTGGCCAGCTTGGCTTGCTCCTGCCTCAGCCGCTCGTCGAGCGGCGGCTGGGTGCCTGCCGCGGCCGCGGCGGCGAACAAGGCGGCGAGCAGGGCCGCGATGCTACGGTGAGGTCGGCGCATGGTTCGCCGTCTCCTTAGCGGGCTTGGGCTCGGGGGCCAGTTCCGCGGCCGCCTGGTAGGCGGCGAGGGCGTCGGCGTAGCGCGCCAGGCGGCGGTAGGAGTCGCCGAGGGCTTCGTAGCCCTGGGCGACGAGCCGCTTGTCGCTCGCCTGCTTGGTGACGCGCTGGAAGAAGGGGAGGGCGTCGCCGACGGCCGGCCTGGCCTGCCCTCAGGGCCGCGGCCCACGCGGCCCGGTCCTCGCCGGCGGCGGCGCGCTCGAAGTGGAGCTGCGCCTGCTGGTAGCTCCCCCGCTCGCAGCAGCACTCGCCCAGCGCCGTCAGGATGGCCCGCCGCTCGGCCGGCGGCGGGGCCTCGGCGAGCAGGCTCTCGTAGATGGCGATGGCCTTGTCCCAGAGCGTCATGCGGCCGTAGAGCTCGGCCAGACGCATTCGGGACTCGGTGGCGTGCGGCGACTCAGGCGCCTTCGCCAGGGCGCCCCGGTAGGTCTCCACGGCCAGCAGGGTCTTGGCCTCGCGGTAGTAGGTGTGGCCCAGCAGGAAGTATGCCTCGGCGCCCTCCGGGCTGTCGGGGAACTTGCTCATGAGCTGGTAGAGGGCCTCGCGGGCGCGCGCGGGGTAGCCCTGGGCGATGAGCGCGCGGCCCGCCAGCAGCCGCACGTGGCGCTCGGCCTCTGGGTCCAGCCCCGCCGCCAGGAGCCGCGCGAACCGCTGGATCGCCGCCTCGTGGCGGTTGTTGGCCAGCAGCACCTCCGCCAGCAGCATCTCCGCCTCGGGCCGCGCGTCGCCATCGGCGTAGCGACGGATGATCTCGCGCAGCAGCGGCACCGCCTCGGCGGGCCTGCCGGCCGCCTCGGCCTGGCGGGCCAGCGCCAGCAGCCCGTCGTCGGCGAGCTCGTGCTTGGGGTGGTGCGCCACGAGGGTGCGCCAGGCCTCGCCGGCTTGGGCCGTGTCGCCCAGCGCCGTGTAGGCCCTGCCGAGCGCCAGGAGAGCGCCCGGCGCCTCGCTGGAGCGGGGGTAGTCGTGCAGCAGACGCTTGAGCTGCTCGACGGCCTGCGGATGGAGCTGGCGGGCGAGGAAGTGCTCGCCCAGCACGAGGTGGGCGCGCGCCGCGGCGGGATGGTCGGGGAACCGCACGAGCGCCGCCTGGTAGGCGAGCTGGGCGCGCTGGCGCAGCCGCTCGGCCGCCGTGCGGTAGCCCCCGCGCGTCGGCGGCGCGATCACCACGTGACCGTCGCCGAGGGTGTAGTCGAGCCCGAACCGCCCGGCCAGCAGATCGAGCGCGCCGCGCAGCGTCACGCCCTCGAGGGCCACCGACACCAGGCTCGCCACGTCGCGGTGCGACACCCCCCCGTCCACGAGCAGCTCGAGCCGGGCCTCGGCCGACAGCGCCTCGAGCACGGCCTGGAGCGTCGCCCGGTCGGCCTCCACGGAGTAGAGCGTCTGCCCCTCGCGGCCCGTGTCCGACCGCACGAGCACGGCGGCGTCGGGCCGCTCGCGCCCGGGCTCCGCCTGGCTGGCCGCGGCCATGGCCTCGAGCTCGCGCTCGTAGCCGTGCAGGCGCTCGGTCAGGCGCTCGAGCTCTGCCTGTCGGCGGCGCAGCTCGAGCTCGGCCCGCCGCCGCTCCACGGGGTCGAGGTACGCGGCGCGCGCGGCGCCGAGCAGCGCGAGGGCGACGAGGCCGACCCGCAGCGCCGTCATCGCGTGTCCTCCTTCTCCAAGCCGGCCAGGCTCTCGGCCTCGAGGCGGTAGCAGTCGGCGATGCGGTAGTGGGCCAGCTGGATGTGCGACTTGGCGTCCTCCCCGTAGCGGCCCTGGAGCAGCAGCAGGTCGTAGAAGGCCTTGCGCGCCTTCTCGTAGGCGCCCAGGGTCAGGTACACGTCGCCCAGCTTGTAGAGCGCCCGGGGCTTGTAGCGGCTGGGGTACGAGACGGCCACCTCCTCGAAGGCCGCCACGGCCCGGGGGTAGTCGCGCAGCCGCAGGTAGCTCTCGGCCAGGCGGTACGCACAGGCCCCGTCGTCCCAGTGGCGCGGCATCGACTCGAGGGCCCTGGCGTAGCCGGCCGCCGCCGCGGCATACTCGCCCTTCACGAAGCGCACGTCGGCCTGCTCCACCTCCTGCACGTAGCGCAGCCCCTCGTCCACCTGGAGGATCGGGGCGGGCGGCGGCGTGCGGGGGCCGATGGCCGCGCCGACGGAGCTGGCGGCCCTGGCGCCGCCCTCGGTCCGCGTGCCGCGGCGCTCGATGCGTCCCACCTCGTACCGCACGGCGGCCAGGGTGGACGCGACGTGGCGGCAGGCGACCCACGCGATGATGCAGGCGACGCCGAGGGAAAGGGCGTGGAGCAGGATGAGGCTACGGGGCGTCGAGGCCAGGGGCAGCAGCGATCGGGGGCCGGCCTTGTCGGCCTGCCGCTGGCGCGGCGCGGGCGATTCGGGGTGGCTCGGGGGGGCCGAGCGATCGCCCGCGGGGGGCCCTCCGACCGGTTCGGGGTCCTCATCCTGCTCTACGCCGTCAGGCTCTGGGTCTGTGGCGGGGGGGGCTGGCAGGGCGTCGTCGGGCTCGGGGTCGGGTGCCGGGTCGTCGGGGTCCTGGTCGGTCTCCGACTCGCCCCGGAGCTCGGCGAGGATCTCGTGGACCGCCTGGTGGCGCTCCTCCTCGTCGGCTGGGGCCTCGGCGGCCTGGTCGGCAGCGGTGGCGGCATCGTCGTCGGCCATGTCAGCCGGCCTCCCCAGCGGCCGCGCTCACCAGCGCCGGGCCGAAGTGGGCGGCGATGTCGGCCTCGGGCCCCAGGAACTCGAAGAGCCCGCCGATGCCGCACAGGTCGAAGAGCTCGCGCACGGTGGGGCGGCAGCCGAGCAGCTTGAGGTCGCCGCCGCGCTGGCGCAGCTCGCCCAGGTGGGCCACCAGCACGCCGAGCGCATGCGCCGAGGCGTAGCGCACCGGCCGCATGTCCACCACCACCTGGCTCACGTCGGCGATGAGCGCCTCGCCCAGCCGCCGCCGCAGCGCCTCGACTTCCTCCCCCAGCAGGCTGCCGCGCGGCACCACCACGCGCACGCCCGTCGTCGTGTCCAGTTGGCTCAGCACTGTGCTCGTCCTTTCTCCATGCGCACCGTGGTGCCGCAGCCGGCGGCGGAGCGGACCTCCACCGCGTCCATGAGCTGCCGCAT
>CBFDBL010000710.1:0-3368 GCA_965603035.1 uncultured bacterium | reverse complement strand
CGCGACGGTCCAGAAGCTGGCGGAGGTCGCCGCGCGCGACCCGAACAACCCGATCGTCCAGGGGGCGCTCCGGATGGGGCAGCGCATGCTGGCGGACCTTGCGGCGCGGGCGACCGCGGCCGCGAGCGCCTCGGGCGGGGCCGCGGCCGGCTGCGCCTCGGTCGGCGGGGGAGCGGCGGGCGCCGCGGGCGGCGCCTGGAGCACCGTCAAGGGCGGCCTCGCCATCGCCGCCACCACACTCGCCGAGGGGCTCAAGTACGCCACCGGCTCCGACTTCCGCTTCCTCCAGGAGTGGCAGGAGCGCTGGCACCTCGGCCAGAGCAAGGCCTTCATGGACCAGTTCCGCCAGCTCGCGGGCCAGATCGCCGAGCGCGGCGTCGCCAACCGCAAGCTCGGCGAGCAGGTCCGCCGCCACCGCGAGCACTGCGACGCGCTGGCCGCCGAGCTACAGCGAGTCGCCGGCGAGCACCAGCAGGCGCTCCGCGATACCCGACGCGCCGTCGACCAGGCGCGACGCACGCAAGCCGAGGCCGCGCGCCAGGCGCAGAGCGTCGCCAGCGGCACCGTCACCAGCGAACAGGAGATCCAGCTGCCCCGCTCGCAGCCGCCGTCGCAGGGCACCACCTCACCGCCTCGACAGGGGAACCCATGATGGACGCGACCGACGTGAACGCGAGGCTCGAGCAGGCCTGCCAGTGCGCGGGGGCGAGGCTGATCGGCGGCTCGGCAGCCGCTGGGGAGTGGACGGTCCGGCTGGCGTCGGGCGCGGGCGACGCCGTGACGGTGCGGTGCGCGCCGGGTCAGGAGCTCGTGCTGTGCTCGCTGACGGCGCGGCTGCCGCAGGAGGCGGGGCCTGCGGCTGGGGGGCCGTCGCTGGCGGAGATGGCGACGCAGGCGGTGGGGAGCGTGGACGCGCTGTTGCGCGTGGAGGTCGCGGGCTCGCGCGGCGAGCTGACGGCGACGTGGCCGATCCACGCCGACGGCCTGACGGTGCAGGAGCTGCTGCGCGCGCTCGCCGCGCTCGGGCGGGTGCACGGGGCGGTGGCTGCGGCCGCGGCGACGGTGGCGGGCCTGCGGGCGCAGCAGGCGCAGCTCACGACCCTCGTCCAGGGCCTGCGGGAGTCGGAGCCGCAGCTCGCCGCGCTCCAGGCGCAGCTCCAGGGCCTCGAGCGGGACACGGGCGGCGCCCAGCCCGCGGCGCCCGCGACGGCGCCCGCGACGAGCGCGCCGGCGGCCGTGCAGGCCGCGCGAGTCGTCGCACCGATGTGCTCGAACCCCCAGTGCGGGCGGCCGATCCCCCAGGGCGCCGGCTTCTGCCCCGTCTGCGGAACCCCCGCGCCCAAAGAGCAGGCGCCGCCGCTGCAACCGTCGGGCTTCTGCCAGCAGTGCGGCAAGCCGCTCGTGGCCGGCGCGCGTTTCTGTCCCGGCTGCGGCGCCCCCGCCAGCTAGGCGCTGCACGGCGGAGGGGGCTGCCGGAGAGCGACTCGATCGTGGCGACGCGCCTCTCGCCTGTCGTCAATCCCCGCAAGCGGGACGCTTACGCTACGCCCTGCCCGTGTCCTTCTCGCGCTCGTCCCTATGCTCTGCGTGGGGACGCCGCGACCGCCGCTCCCGCGGCACGACGAGCCAGCAGGCACACTCGTCGCGCACGACCCGGACCTGTTGCGTTTCGCCCGCTCCGCGGGTAGCGAGAGCGGCGTCGAGCCGCCGCAGTCCATATGCTACCCGTCGTCAGTCCCCGCAAGCGGGATGCTTACACCCTGCTTCGGAATAACGCGGGGCACGGAGACCCCGCCTACAGAGTCTGCCGGCATGCCGCCGTATCGTGGTGTAGGCGGGGTGTCTCTGCCCCGCGACGGCATCGGCCACCTCGTTCTGAAACAGGCTGTTGCGCTACGTTCTGTCCTGAGCCCGCTACCCGAGCGAACGCGCGACCGTCGCCTGGATTCCAGCTTGACACCCGACTCCGCCGTTGCTAGCATTGCGGCGAACGCAGCGGGAAGCGGAACTCGAAAGCCAGAAGACAGAAGACGGAAGCCAGAGGGCACGGGGCGAGCGGGAGGAATCGCAGGAGGGGCTGGTCGGCTGTTGGGCCCAGCCTTCCAGGCTTCCACCCTTGCGCTGGCCCTCGGCACGGGAGCCCGGCATGGAGAAGTCGGTAGACGTCTGTTGCCTGGGGATTCTGGTCGCCGACTGCTTCGGGTCGCCGATCGATGCGGCGCCGGAGAAGGGGCGCCTGAAGCTGTTCGACAGGATGGAGATGCATATCGGGGGTTGTGCGGCGAACACGGGGATCGCGCTCTCGAAGCTCGGGGTGCGGACGAGCGTGGTGGGGAAGGTGGGCGACGACGTGTTCGGTCGGTTCGTGTCGGAGGAGCTGCGTGCGAGCGGCGCGGAGCCGCGGGGACTGGTGGTGGACGCCGAGGCGCCGACGTCGTTCACGTTCGTGCTCGTCGGCTCCGACGGGCAGCGGAGCTTCCTGCATACGATGGGCGCGAATGCGACGCTGTGTGAGGACGACATCGATATGGAGGTGGTGTGGGACGCGAAGGTGCTGCACGTAGCGGGCACGATGGTGATGCCGATGCTCGACGGCGCGGCGACGGCGCGCGTGCTGGAGCAGGCGCGGGCGGCGGGGGTGGTGACGTGTATGGACACGGTGTTCAACGATCGGCTCGACGACTACCTGCCGGTGGTCGGGCCGTCTCTTCCGCACCTGGACTTGTTTGTGCCGTCGATCGAGGAGGCCGAGCGTGTGGCGGGCACGAGCGAGCCCGCGGCGATCGCGAGGCGTCTGCACGACGCGGGGGTAGGTGTGGTGGCGGTGAAGCTCGGCGCGCGCGGCAGCTACGTGTCGGGCGAGGGCGAGGCGGGGTTCGTGCCGTCGTATGCGGTCGAGGCGGTCGACACGTCGGGCGCAGGCGACTGCTGGGTCGCGGGCTTCCTGGCGGGGCAGTTGCGGGGGTGGGGACTCATGGAGAGTGCGGCGTTCGGGAACGCGGTGGCGGCCGGGTGCGTGCAGGCGTTCGGCTGCACGTCGGGGGTGCGTGGTTTCGACGCGGTGCGGCGTTTCCAGCGCACGGCCACGGTGCGGCCCGTCGAGTGAGGCTCAGCGCGGAAGCCTTCCTCCCAGCGCGGTGGCAGGTGTGGGATGCCATGGGGTCAACGACGTCGCCACGGCCCCGGCGGCGTCGGGCCGCCTCGCCCCCTCGCGCCGGTCGCGTTGTCTCGCGCCAGCGGGCGCGTCCCCTTCAGCACCATCGGTGACAGCAGGGTAGCCTCGGGCACGCGTCGGCCCGTGATCACAGGCCCATAGGCCCGCGACGCGGTCGTCCTCACTCCCACGCGCGGTGAGGATGATAACCGGC
>CBFDBL010000709.1:0-3369 GCA_965603035.1 uncultured bacterium | reverse complement strand
GGGGCGAAAGGCGGCCGCTGGCGGCGAAAGCTGGTGAGAAATGCGGGCTAGAGCGCGCCGAGGACGTCGGCGCTGGCGGCGCGTGCGGCGTCGCTCGCCGCGCGTGCGGCGGCGGCGATGCGGCGGATGTGCTCGGGCGTGGTGCCGCAGCAGCCGCCGAGGATGCTGGCGCCGGCCTCGAGCAGGGCACGGACCTGGGCGGCCATGTCCTCGGGCGTCTCGCGGAACACGGTGACGCCGTCGACGAGCTCGGGCAGGCCGGCGTTGCTCTTGATCCACAGGGGCCTCGCGGTCGCGGCGCGCAGGAGGCGGGCGACCTCGACCATGTGGGCGATGCCCGAGCCGCAGTTGGCGCCGACGACGTCGGCCCCGGCAGCGTCGAGCGCGGCGGCGGCCTGCTCGGGCCGCACGCCCATCATCGTGGCGAAGCCGGCGGGGCCTTTGCTGAACGTCATCGACGCGACGACCGGCAGGTCGCACACCTGGCGCGCGGCCATCAGGGCGGCGGTCGCCTCGCCGAGGTCGGCCATCGTCTCGACCACGATGCCGTCGGCACCGCCCGCGACCAGCGCCGACGCCTGCTCGGCGAAGCACGCCACAAACTCCTCCTCCGTCCGCAGCCCCAGCGGCACGAGGAACTCGCCCGTCGGCCCCATCGACGCGAACACCAGCGCCCGGTCGCCCGCCGCGCGCTTCGAGAGCTCGGCGCCCAGGCGATTCAGCTCCGCCGTGCGCGCGCCGAGCCCCGCCTTCTCGAGCGTCCAGCGGCTCCCGCCGAACGTGTTGGTCGGGAGGATGTCGGCGCCCGCCTCGACGTAGGCGCGGGCCACCGCCGCCACCGCGTCGGGGCGCTCGGCGTTCCACAGCTCCGGCGCCTCGCCCGGCCCCAGGCCGCGCTTCGCCAGTTCCGTGCCCCACGCGCCGTCGGCGATCAGCACGGCACGCTCCCTGAGCAGCGCCTTCCAGTCCATGGCAGTGTCCCTTGGCCGGCCCGGTTGTGTTCCCAGGGACACTTTACCACGGCGTCGGCGCTTGTCAAAGGCCGCGGCGGTCAGGCGGCAGCGCTCCTTGACAGCCCGGCGAGGCGCGGCTACGATCGGCCCGCCCGGCCTGCCCCCGCGCGGGCAAGGAGACGATGGCCGATGGACGAGCTGCGCTTCCGACAGGTCCACCTCGACTTCCACACCTCCGAGCACATCCCCGGCGTGGGCGCGCGTTTCGACCCGGAGCAGTTCGTCGGGGCGCTGACGCTGGGGCATGTCGACTCGATCAACGTGTTCGCCAAGTGCCATCACGGCTGGTCGTACCACCCGACCGCGGTGGGGGCGATGCACCCGAGCCTGGAGCTCGACCTGCTGGGTGCGATGATCGAGGCGTGCCACGGGGCCGACATCAAGATCCCGGTCTACGTGTCCGTCGGCTGGGACGAGCGGAGCGCTCGGCTGCACCCCGAGTGGCTCGAGGTTACGCCCGAGGGCGGCCGCCGCGGCACGCCGCCGTTGCGGCCAGGGTGGCGGTCGCTGTGCTTCAACACGCCCTACCTCGACTACGTCGTTGCCCAGGTCGAGGAGGTGGTCCGCAACTACGACCTTGACGGCGCATGGCTCGACATCATCAGCCAGGGCCCGTGCTGCTGCCCCCACTGTCTCGAGGGCATGGCGGACCAGGGCTTGGACCCCGAGGACCCCGCCGACCGACGGGCCTTCGCCGACCAGGTCCTCCGCCGCTACTACGAGCGGATGACCGCCGCCGTCCACGCCATCAAGCCCGATCTCCTCATCTTCCACAACAGCGGCCACATCCCCCGCGGCCGACGCGACCTCCTGACCTTCTTCACCCACCTCGAGCTCGAGAGCCTGCCGACCGGCGGCTGGGGCTACGACCATTTTCCCATCTCGGCCAAGTATGCCGCGACGACGGGCAAGGACGTCGTGGGCATGACCGGCAAGTTCCACACCACGTGGGGCGAGTTCGGCGGCTACAAGAACCCTGAGGCCCTGCGCACCGAGTGCGCGGCCATGCTCGCCTGGGGCGCCAAGTGCGGCGTCGGCGACCAGCTCCACCCCAGCGGCGCGATGGACAGCGACACGTATCGCCTGGTCGGCCATGCCTTTGCGCACGTCGAGGCCCGCGAGCCCTGGTGCCGCGGCGCCACGCCTGCCGCCGAGGCCGGCATCCTGTCGGTCGAGGCCGTCGGCCAGCGCGGGCGCGGCCACGACGACCCCGACGTCGGCGCCGCGCGCATCCTGCTCGAGAAGCACGTGCACTTCGACGTCGTCGATACGGCCGCCGACTTCGAGCGCTACCGCCTGCTCATTCTGCCCGACGAGGTGCCGCTCGACGACGCCGTCCTTCGTGGCAAGGTCGAGGCCTTCGTCGCCGCGGGCGGCACCCTCGTGCTCAGCGGACGCAGCGGGATGGACGCCGAGGGCGCCGCGTTCCTCATCGACGTCGGCGCCGAGGCCCTGGGCGAGTCGCCCTGGTGCCCCGACTACGTCCTGGCGGGCGAGGCGATCCGCGAGGGCCTGGTCGCGCAGCCCTTCGTGGTCTACGAGCGGGCGCAGCGGGTCCGCCTGCGCGGAGCGGACGGTCATTTCGGAGTTGGCCAACTCCGAAATGACCCGGCCCGGGGCGAGGGTGCGCGGGACGCCGAGGTGCTGGCCGAGACGTGGCGGCCGTACTTCAACCGCGAGTTCCGCCACTTCTGCTCCCACCAGCACACCCCGCCCGCCGAGCCGGCCGGCTACCCCGCCGCTCTCCGCAGCGGCCGCGTCATCTACTTCGCCCACCCCGTGTTCACCGCCTACCGCGAGAAGGGGCAGCAGCTCGTCCGCGACTACGTATGGGCAGTGATATCCAGTGTTTACGGCCGGCTCGACGTCGAGGTGGGCCTGCCGAGCATGGGCCGCGTGAGCCTGATGCGCCAGGAGGCCGAGCGCCGGCACATCCTCCACCTGCTCTACGCCGCCCCCGTCGCCCGCGGCCGGGGGATCGAGGTCATCGAAGACATCGTCCCGCTCTCCGACATCCCCGTCTCGCTTCGGCTCACGGCGAGCAAGGTCGCCCTCGCCCCCGAGGGCACGGAGCTGGCCTTCGAGCGCGTCGGCGACCGCATCGAGTTCACCGTCCCCCGCCTCGCGCTCCACCAGATGGTCGCGCTCAAGGACTTATGACGGGGAGGGGGGTCAGGGAGAAGCTGCTGCTCGGCGGTGACTGGACGGCGGCCTCAGCTCGACAGGGCGCCTTCATCGTCTGGTGGAGGCTCGTAGGCGGAGACGACCCCCTCCAGCACGGTCAGCAGGTGCGGCACATCCTCGGTAGTCGTCTTCCACACCAAGTGCCAGTTGATCCGGTCGTACCCATGAATGA
>CBFDBL010000708.1:0-3379 GCA_965603035.1 uncultured bacterium | reverse complement strand
AAAGCCATCGAGCAGGAGACCCAACGCCTCAACGAGGAGAAGGACGTCGCGGTGGCCAGCCAGGACTTCGAGCGCGCCGCCTCGCTGCGCGACAAGGCCGAGAAGCTCCGAGCCAAGTCCAAGCGCATCATGCGCGAGTGGCGCGAGAACGTCCAGGAGGCCGAGGGCGTCGTCGATGCCGACGTCATCGCCGAGGTCGTCTCCAGCATGACCGGCATCCCCCTCACCCGCCTCGAAAGCGAAGAAGCCCAGCGACTCCTCCAGATGGAAGCCGAAGTCCACAAGCGAGTCGTCAGCCAGGACGAGGCCATCCACGCCGTCGCCAAGGCCGTCCGACGCTCCCGCTCCGGCCTCAAAGACCCTCGCCGCCCCGTCGGAACCTTCATCTTCCTCGGGCCCACCGGAGTCGGGAAGACCCTCCTCGCCCGCGCACTCGCCGAGTTCATGTTCGGCGAAGAAGACGCCCTCGTCCAGATCGACATGTCCGAGTACATGGAGAAGCACAACGTCTCCCGCCTCGTCGGCGCCCCCCCAGGCTACGTCGGCTACGAGGAGGGCGGCCAGCTCACCGAGACCATCCGCCGCCGCCCCTACGCCGTCGTCCTGCTCGACGAGATCGAGAAGGCCCACAGCGACATCTTCAACATGCTCCTCCAGATCATGGAGGAGGGCCGCCTCACCGACAGCTTCGGCCGCCACGTCGACTTCAAGAACGTCATCCTCATCATGACCTCCAACATCGGCGCCGACGTCATCCGCAACCAGGGCGGCCTCGGCTTCATCCCCCAGACCGGCGACCAGACCTACGAGCAGATGAAGACCCGGCTCATGAACATCGTCGAGCGCCACTTCCGACCCGAGTTCCTCAACCGACTCGACGACACCATCGTCTTCCGCCCGCTCACCAAGCACGACCTCAAGCAGATCGTGGACATCGAGTTCGGCCGCGTCGCCGAGCGCGTCGGCGAGCGGGGCATCGCCATCGAGCTCACCCCCGAGGCCAAGGGCTTCCTCATCGAGAAGGGCTACAGCCCCCAGTTCGGCGCCAGGCCCCTCCGCCGCGCCATCGAGCAGCACATCGAGGACCCCCTCGCCGAGGAGCTGCTCCGCCAGCAGTTCGCCGAGCACACCAGCATCTCCGTCCGCGTCCGCGACGACCACCTCTACTTCGACATCCAGGCCCCCGAGGCGCCCCCCGAGGGCGAGCAGACCGGCGAGCCCGCCGAGGCCCCCGCCCCCTGACCCCGCCAGCACCTGCCCGCTCCCCACGGCAGCTCGATCGAGCACCGTGGCACGGGCATCCGTAGACGCGTACCAGGGCCGCCCACCCCATGGGCGGCCCCGCCGCCAGCCCGCTCGCGCGCGACCGGCGCTTGACCGAGCCCGCGCGGCGGCCTATAATGCCGTGGGTCCCCCGCTCCGAAGGCACCGGTGTCCCATGGACGCGACGACGCGGAACATCTGTCGAATGCTCGATGCCGAGGACCCCGAGCTGCGGGCCGCCGCGGCCAGGGTGCTCGGCGAGCTCGGCCCCACCGAGGCGGCTGCCCTCGCCGCGCTCTCCAAGGCGCTGAGCCAGGACGTCGGGCCGCCACGGCTCTACGCGTTCGCCGCCATCGCCAAGAGCCCGAGCCCCGACGCCATCCCCTACATCCTCCCTGCACTCGCCGCGGCGCGGGAGCTTCGGCGGCCGGCCATCGAGGCCATCGCCAGCTTCGGCGCCAAGGCGGTCCCGCGGCTCAAGGGGGCCGCGCTGGGCAAGGACCGGTCCCTCGCCAAGGGCGCGGCGAGCGCCCTCGCGCTCGTCGGCGGCAAGGCCGCCCACGACCTCCTCCTGCGAGCCCTCGCACAGGACGACGCCGACCTCTGCAAGCACATCTGCTTCGTCCTCGACCGCGCCATCGACCCCATGACCGCGCGCCAGAAGGCACTGCTCCTCCGCCAGGTCAGCAACCTCGTCGGCCAGAAGCGGATGCACAAGAAGCCTCACGCCCTCGCCGCCGCCATCGTCGTGCTCGAGCTGCTCGAGGCCCCCGAGGCCAGGAAGACGCTCCTGGGCTTCGCCACCCCGAGCTGGCCCGCCGCGATCCGCTGCCGCGCGCTGCACGCCCTGCGGCCCATCGCCGCCGCACTCACGGCCGCCCAGACCAACACCCTCGTCCGCTACCTCGACGACGACGACCTCGCGAACGTCGTGCTCCCGACCATCGAGGTCCTCCGGCCCCTCACCCTCCCCCCCGCCGCGGCGAAGGCCATCGTCGGCCTCGCCCACAGCGAGCACCCGCCGGTGCGCGACTTCGCCGTCTTCAAGATGGGCCGCGTGGACACCCCCCGCGCCGCGAAGATCCTCATCGAGGACCTCGAGTCGCCCGACGCCGAGCTGCGACGCCTCGCCGTCGCCTCGCTCCGCCGCAACCCCGCCGCCCTCTCCCTCATCGTCCCACGCCTCAAGAAGGAGCCCGACACCCAGCGCCTCTGGACCCTCGCACGCATCCTCGAGCCCCACGCCTCCAGGCTCACCGCCGCCCAGCGCCGGCCCATCGCCAAGCTCCTGCTCGACTGCCTCGAGCGCGACGACCCCAGGGCCGAGCCGCTCGCCCACGTCCTCCGCCACGCCGACCCCGAGAGCCTCGACGCCGCCCTCCTCAAGCGCGCCCGCGCTCTCAAGACCAAGAAGCGCTTCGCCGAGGCCGACCGCCTGCTCAGGACCCTCCTGCGCGGCGGCGGCGCCTCGCCCGAGGCAAGGTTCCAGGCCGCCGTCGTCGCCCTCAAGCTCTCGCCCAAGCGGCTCGGCCGCTCCGACCGACAGGCCGACCCCGCCCTGCCCCTGCTCGACCGCCTGCTCGAGACCGAGGCCTTCGACCTGCCCAAGCGCCTCAAGGCCGACCGCGCCCTCGAGCCCGCCGACCTCTTCTACGTCGGCTTCCACTTCGCCGAGCAGTTGCGCCACCGGCGGGCTTTCGGCGGCGCACTCCTCCAGCACCTCGTCGCCAGGCACACGCGCTCCGCCGTCGCCACCGCCGCGCGCAACAAGCTCCGCCTCGAGGCCTTCCCCACACCCAAGCCCACGCGCTCGGGCAAGGCCGCCAGCAGCAGGAAACCTGCCCGCTAGACCCCCGCCCCGTCCCATCCCCGCCACGCCGTGACCATGACGGTGCAACTCGCTACGCACACAACACTTACGGCCGCGCGTGCCGCCGGCCTGCCCCGGCCGCGCGCCCCCGCCCCCGCGCGCCCGCGCGGTCCTGTTCTTTCCGACAGAACCGCGCGGGTCACTGCCAGATCGTGCGGTCCCCGCGCCGGGGCGCGCCGCGGTGCCCACGCAGTAAGGCGCAGCGGCGCAACGACATAGGGGATAGCATGGGCCGGGGGCCGTGTT
>CBFDBL010000707.1:0-3380 GCA_965603035.1 uncultured bacterium | reverse complement strand
GGTGGCACAGGCTTCCAGCCTGTGGGTCACGGGCAAGATGCCCGTGCCACGGGGCTTGGCGATTGCCGATTGCAGGCCAAGCGTCGGGCGTCGCTTCGTCGGGGCGTGCCGGCAGAGGGAATGCTCCACTCAGACCGGTGGCACAGGCTTCCAGCCTGTGGGTCACGGGCAAGATGCCCGTGCCACGGGGCCTGGCGATTGCCGATTGCAGGCCAGGCGGCGGGCGTCGGGCCCCGCCGCGGCGGCTACCAGTCCTCCTTGGCGCCGGCCTTCGGCGTCGGCGCGGGCCGCTCGGGCGCCGGCGCGGCCGGCTGGGCTTTGGTCTTGATGATGAGGAAGCTGTCCTTGACCTCGAGGGTCTCGAACTTGCGGAGCATCTCGCGGAAGTCGGGGTTGCTGCGCTGAGGGTCCTCGGCGAGGTTGCGCTGGCGGATGCCCTCCATCATCGCCTCGGGCACCGGCTGGCCCTTGACGCTCGCCTGATCGAGGCGGACGACGAGGTAGCCGTTGAGCATGGTGACGAGGAAGGTGCCCTTCGCGTTGAGGTAGCGGCCGGCGAGGCCGTACTTCTTGAGCGCGCGCTTGCCCTTCTCGTCGGTGGCGAGGCTGTCGAGCGAGACGCTGAGCTGGCCCGTGATGCGGTCGTCCTCGATCGAGACGAAGAGCTTGTCGCGGACCGTCTTCCAGCCCTTGCCTGGGTGCTTGGCGATGAGGGCGTTGATGTCGTCGCCGGACAGCCGGAGCTCGGCGGCCTGGTTGTTCTTGGCGGTCTGCTCGAAGGCGTCGGTGCGCGCCTGGAGCGCCGCGAACTGCGCGTCGGTCACCTCGACCTTCGGCAGCGCGACCGGCTCGGTGTCGGTGAACTTCGCTACGTAGTGGCGGACGATGCGCGGGACCGCGATGTACAGCCCGACGGCGCCCACGACGCCGAGCACCAGCACCACCACGCAGCCCACCAGCAGACACTTGCCGCACCCCGACTTCTTCTCCGCCGGCGCCGCAGTCATCTGCTCCCTGACCGTCTGATTGCTCGCGTCGCTCATCGGGCTTCCTTTCAGTGTTCGCTCGTGTCGCGGGCTGCTAGCGGCCGCTGGCGGCCCACTGCCGCTGCGGGAAGGGCATGCGCCCGAGGGGGCTCAGCAAACGCCTGTGTGGCCGAAGCCGCCGCTCGAGCGCTTGGTGTCCTCGAGCGCCTCGCGCGCGACCAGGCTGGCCTGCACGACGCTGGCGACCACGAGCTGGGCCACCCGCATCCCGCGCTCGATGGTGTAGGGCTCGCGGCCGATGTTGCCGAGGATGATGCCCACCTCGCCGCGGTAGTCCGCGTCGATCGTGCCTGGCGCATTGACGACGGTGATGCCGTGCTTGAGCGCCAGACCCGACCGCGGCCGCACCTGGATCTCATACCCCGGCGGGATCGCCACCGTGAGGCCCGTCGGGATCAACCGGATCTCCCCCGGCGCCAGCGTCACCGGCTCGTCCACCGCCGCACACACGTCCATCCCGCTCGCATGCGCGCTCATGTAGCGCGGCACGGGCACGTCGTCGGTCCCCGGCTTGCGGGTGAACTCCACCTCGATGCCTGCCATCTGCTCTTCCTCTTCCGCTCTTCCCTTGACCCTTGACACTTGACCCTTGACCCTTGACCCTCACTCGAGCCCGTCGATGTAGTGCTTGGCGGCGAGCGCGGCGGCGCAGCCGAAGCCGGCGGCGGTGACGGCCTGGCGCCAGACCGGGTCCTCGCAGTCGCCGGCCGCGAAGATGCCGGGCACGTTGGTCTCCTTGCGCTCGTTGACCTTGACGAAGCCGATCTCGTCGAGCTCGCAGAGGCCCTCGAGGAAGCCCGTGTTGGGCCGGGTGCCGATGAGCACGAAGCAGCCGTGGACCGGCAGGTCGCTCTGCTGCTCGGTCTTGACGTTCTTGAGGCGGACCTTCTCGAGGGTCTGGTCGCCGAGGAACTCGGTGACGATGCTGTCCCAGGCGAAGTCGATCTTGTCGTTGGCGAAGGCCCGCTGCTGGTAGATCTTCTCGGCGCGGAGCTCGTCGCGTCGGTGGATGATGGTGACCTGGCTGGCGAACTTGGTGAGGTAGATGCCCTCGTCCACGGCGGTGTTGCCGCCGCCGACGACGGCGACCTGCTTGCCGCGGAAGAACGGCGCGTCGCAGGTCGCGCAGTACGACACGCCCAGGCCCCGCAGGCGGTCCTCGCCCGGGGCGCCGAGCGTTCGGGGGTCGGCGCCGCTCTGGTCGGTGTGCACCACGCGCACCGCGGGGTCGCCGGCGGTGATGCTCTGCACCTCGCCGGTGGTGAACTGGCAGCCGAAGCGCCTGGCCTGCCCCGCGAACCGCTCCATCAGCTCGGGGCCGTCGACGACGTCGACGAAGCCCGGGTAGTTCTCGACCTCGTGGGTCGTGGCGAGCTGGCCCCCCGGCCCGAGCTTGTCGAGCAGGACGGTCGTCAGGCTGGCCCGCGCGCTGTAGATCGCGGCCGTGAGGCCCGCGCACCCCCCGCCGACGATCACCACGTCGCAGTCGAAGTCGTTGCTCATGGTCGGGCTTTCCTATGCAGCGGTCTGGACGACGCTCATGGGCTCGTTGCAGCACTGGGGCGCGAGCGCGCCATGGCCCTGGCGGACGACGACGATCTCGGCGCCGCACACCGGGCAGCGGTAAGCCCTGCGGAGCCGCGGCAGCAGGGCCATCGGCTGGTTGCAGCAGCGCGGCGCCAGCTCGCCCCGCGTGGCTTGGATCACGGTCAGCTCGGCGCCGCACACGGGGCAGCGGTAGACCTGTCCGAGGGTGTTCGCGCGTGCGGGCACGGCAGGTCTCCTAGGTGTCGCGGATGTCGTCGGGCCGCTCGACGAGCGTCATGGGCTCGCCGCAGCAGATGGGCTCGAGGGTGCCCACCCCGCCCCTGGTGACCATGATCACCGTGCCGCACGCCTCGCAGCGATAGGCCCTGCCGACGTGGATCGTCCAGGCCTCCGTCCACTCGTCGGCCGTCCATTCCGGGTATTCGGCACCCATGGCTCGCGCTCTCCGATACGGCGTCTCGCGGACCACACTCGGGGGAGGCCCCATTATAGCGCAACGGCCGGCCGCCGCCACCGCGTTTTCGCACCCGCGAGCCCGCCAGCGGAGGCGCTGGCCTTGACAGGGCAGGCAGCGCGGCGTAACAATACAGGCCGAGGCTGGGAGAGGCTGCGGCGGCTGAGCCTGGAGCGGCGAAAGGAGGCGGGCTATGGATCTCTTCGACGCGATCCGAGCGCGCGCGAGCGTGCGGAGCCTGGAGCCGGTGGCGGTGCCCGACGAGGAGCTTGAGCGGATCCTCGACGCGGGCCGCCGCGCGCCGTCGGGCATGAACGTCCAGCCGCTCCACT
>CBFDBL010000706.1:0-3382 GCA_965603035.1 uncultured bacterium | reverse complement strand
GGGGGCGCCGAGGGACGGCAGGCCAGGGGCGGGGAGGCGGCAGGCCTGTGGAGAGGCGGGGAAGTGGGAGGAGAGGGGGGCCGCGAGCATGGGGCACGGCGCACGCTGCGGGTTGGGGGAGCGATGCGCCCGCGGCCGCGGGCTTGACGGGGCGAAGGGTGGCCGGTATGCTGCGCAGCGTGGGCGCTGGCGGCTCCGCGAGCGAGGCGAGTGGAGGCAAGGCATGAACCGCAGACAGTTCCTGGCGACGGGCGGCGCGCTGCTCGGCGCGGCGGCCACGGGGCACGGGGCGGAGGCGCGGCGCAGGAAGCCCGACGTGCTCTTCATCGCCATCGAGGACGTCAGCCCACACCGCTTCGGCTGCTACGGGAACCGGGTGTGCAAGACGCCACATATCGACCGGCTTGCCGCCCAGGGCCTCCGCTTCGACAACGCCCACACCAGCCCGCCGTGCTGCCCCTCCCGCACCGCGCTCTTCCTCGCCCTGCGGCCCGAGACGACCCGCGTATTCGGCAACCGCGACGACTGGCACAAGACGATGCCCGACGCACTCACCATGCCCAGGCACTTCCAGGCCCACGGCTACCAGGCCGTCCGCTGCGGCAAGATGTACCACGGCAAGTTCGAGGACCCGCCGAGCTGGACCCGCGACATCAACCCCAGCCAGGGCATGCCGTCCCGCAAGGGCCAGCGCCGCGCCGCACAAGGCCCCGGCGTCGAGTACGCGAAACGCAAGCGCGAGGCCAGGCGCAAGGGCAAGGACATCCCCGGCGGCAGCCCCTTCACCTACGGGCCCTCAGGACTCGACGACCTCGAGGAGAAGGACGGCATGGTCGCCACCCAGGGCGTCCGCTTCCTCCGCCAGAAGCACGATAGGCCGTTCTTCCTCGCCCTCGGCTTCCACGCCACCCACCTGCCCTTCGTCGCGCCCGACCAGTACTTCGACCTCTACCCCGCCGACAAGATGCAGCTCCCCAGGAACCCCGGCGCCGGCCCCGACGGCCTGCCGAAGGGCCGCAAGCTCAGCACGCTCAACCCCCACACGCCCGAGCAGTGGCGCGCCGCGATCGCCGCCCACCTCGCCTGCCTGAGCTTCATCGACGCGCAGGTCGGCCGCGTGCTCGAGGCCCTCGACGACACCGGCCGCGCCAGGGACACCATCGTCGTGCTGTGGAGCGACCACGGCTTTATGCTCGGAGAGCACTTCCTCTGGCGCAAAGGCCCCCTGCGCGAGGAGAGTACCCGCGTCGCCCTCATCGTCCGCGCCCCGGGCGTCACGAAGCCCGGCACCGCCTGCACGCGGCCCGTCGAGACGATCGACCTGTTCCCCACCCTCTTCGACCTCTGCGGCGTCCCGCCCCCCGAGGGCATCGAGGCCGTCAGCATGAAGCCCCTGCTCGCCGACCCCGCCCGCCCCTGGAAGAAGGGAGCCCTCATGCACGGCGGGAGCCGGGCCAGGAGCATCGTCACCGACCGCTGGCGCTACAACGAGTACCAGGGCCAGGCCGACCGCGCCGAGCTCTTCGACCACCAAGCCGACCCCGGCGAGCTCACCAACCTGGCCAAGGACCCGAAGCACGCGCAGGTCGTGCGCGAGCTGAGTGCCCTGCTGCGGGGTGGGTGGAAGGCGTGCTTGCCCGAGGCGGGCTAGCCCGCATTTCTCACCAGGTTTTGTCGTGGACGCCACAACGACGTGCCAGGCAACGACAAGGGGTGAGCGCTAGAGAGAACGGACCGCTCACGGTGTCGTGACCAGCGAGTCGAGTTTCGTCTCAGGCAAGGACGCACGCGCGGCCTTCCGGAGGCGTAGCCAAGTGGCTACGTCGAGGACGGGCCGCACGGAGGACGCGGCCTGGGGCGAAAGGCGGCCGCTGGCGGCGAAAGCTGGTGAGAAATGCGGGCTAGGCCAGCGCTGCTGCCTGCTGGCCCGCGTCGGGCCTTGGGGGGTGGATCGGCTCCGGGATGTCAGACGGCTGCGGGGCTCAGCGGCCCCGGCCACCGCGCGGGCCGCCCCAGTTGGGGCGCCCGCCCCGGCCGTCGCGGCCGTCGCGCGGCCTGCGCCACGTGGTGATGTCCTCGAGCTGCTCGTGCACGTCGAGCGGCGCCGAGGCGAGCAGGCGGTCGCCCACGCGCTCGATGGCATAGGGCAGCCCCTCGGGCAGCTCGATCTGCCGGGCGCGCCACGCGGCGATCTCGCCGACGGAGCGCCCGAAGACCTCGCCCCCGACGTAGTAGACCCGCACAACGAGGCCCTCGTAGAGGGGCCTGCGTGCCGGGCGCACGAAGAGCCAGGCGCCGTCGTAGGTCACGAGCCTGGCGCCGAGGGCCTCCGCCACGGCGCTGGCGGCGAAGGCGAGCGGCTTGTCCCGCACGGTCAGCGACACGGTGGCCTTGGCCAGCCCCGGGTCGCGGGCGTCGACGTAGAAGCTGGCCTGCGAGCGGGTCGTGAGCTGCCAGGCGGCCTCGGCGGCCGTGGCCCCGTCGAGCTCGAGGGCGACCGCTCCCTTCGGTGACGGGGGCTTCGCGCCCGTGCTGGCGCGGAAGAAGCCGAGGTCGTAGGGGCTGTACTTGACCGTCATCTGCTCGACGTCGCCCCGCTCCTTCGCCCTGGCCATCGCCTGGAGCAGCGCGAGCACCTCCCTGTGCACGACCCCCGGCGCCAGCACCTTGAGCCGCTCGCCCTGGTACAGGGCCTCCGCCTCGGGCAGGCCTGCGTCGCCCTCTCCCTCGCCCTCCTCGCGGCTCTCGAAGGCGGCCAGGATCACCGCGCGGATGAACCGCACGAGGGCCTCGGCCTCGTCGTCGTTGCCCACGAGGCTCGCGATCTTGTACTTCTCCAGCTCGGCGCCGTCGGTCGATGGCTTCCCGACCACCGCCTTGCCGCCCTTGCCGCGAGCCACCGCCAGGCCGCACGCGCGGCACAGCCAGCGGATCGCCCCCGTGCGCGACATCTGTCGCGTGGCGAAGGACCACTGCTCGTCCCCCGCCTCGGCGTGCGCCGCGAGCGGCGGGCCGCCATGGGACGCCACCAGCGCCAGGACCGCGCCCAGCTCCTTGTCCTCCGCCTGCATGCTCACGCCGGCCCCCGCGGCCCAGCTCCCGAGCCACGACAGCGCGACGACGGCGACCAGGGCTGCCAAGCCGACGATGCGACCGCGCCAGCTCATGACCTTCGCCTCCTGGATGCTCTCAGGCCATAGTCCCGCCGGCGACGACACGGAAGCACACGGCTGCCCCCGGCGCACGGGACGCCCCTCGAAAGACTAGATACGCCTCGGCGGCGGATTGCTGCGCCCCCTTCCGCGACGTTCCCCCCGCCGTCGGCCCATCAGTCATCGGCCACGGGCGCCAGCGAGGCGTCTGCGAGCGGCTCCCGCTCCCC
>CBFDBL010000705.1:0-3388 GCA_965603035.1 uncultured bacterium | reverse complement strand
CCCCCGACGACTTCACCACGACCGTCCTCTACCGCATGGACGCCGACGGCGGGAACATGGTCAAGCTGACCAACAGCTCGGTGAGCGAGGCCTCGCCCGTCCTGATGCCCGACGGCCGGCTCCTCTACACCCGCTGGGAGTACGTGGACAAGGGCGCCGTCAGCGTCAAGTGCCTCTGGGCCATGTACCCCGACGGCTCCGCCTCGTCCGAGGTCTACGCCAACGACATCTCGCTGCCGCCCACCTTCATCTACGGGCGCCCCATCCCCGGCGCAGGGAGCCACTACGCCGTCCTCGGCACACCGCACTGCCCCCAGAACGGCGTCGGCACCGTCATCCGACTCGACCTCGGCGGCGGCAGCGTCCGCACCCGAGAGCCCATGACCTACCTCACCCCCTACGTGGACATCCAGGCCGAGCCCGGCTTCGCCTTCCGGGACGGCAAAGGCCGCTGGCAGCACGACCGCAACGGCCGCGGCCCGCTCTTCAAGGACCCCTACCCGCTCTCGAAGCGCTTCTTCCTCGTCGCACACAAGCCCGCAGGCACCCCGTGGAAGGACCCCAAGGGCTACGGCATCTACCTCCTCGACGAGACGGGCACCGTCCACCTCATCCACCGCGAGCCCGCCATCTCGTGCTGGCTGCCCTACCCGCTCAAGCCGAGGCCC
Organism: uncultured bacterium; assembly: GCA_965603035.1. Classification (GTDB taxonomy): domain Bacteria; phylum Planctomycetota; class PUPC01; order DSUN01; family DSUN01; genus CAZDNN01. The sequence continues at coordinate 2,720 of CBFDBL010000705.1, read as the reverse complement.
GTGCCGCCCGTGCTCAAGGCGCCGCGCGACCCCGACCTCGCGAGCAAGGGCCTCGCCCGCTGCATCGTCGCCGACGTCTACCACGGGCTCGCAGGCGTCGAGCGCGGCACCGTCAAGCACCTCCGAGTCCTCGAGCAGGTCCCACGGCCCTGGGCCACCCGCCGCCGATGGGGCGGCGACACCTACGACCAGCAGCACGCCACCATCTCGAAGGACACCCACCTCGGGCTCAAGGCGCAGTACGGCGTCGTCCCCGTCGAGCCCGACGGCTCCGCGCACTTCGTCGTCCCCGCTGGCAAGAACGTCTTCCTCCAGGCACTCGACGAGCACTACATGGCCCTCCAGACCGAGCGCACCTACGTCAACTACATGCCCGGCGAGACCCGCTCGTGCCTCGGCTGCCACGAGACCCTCGAGAACGCCCCCGCCGCCGGCACCCTCCAGGCACTCGCCAGGCCCCCCTCGACGCCCGGCCCACAGCCCGGCGAGAAGACGGGTCGGAGGCCCCTCCACTACATCACCGACGTCCAGCCCGTCTTCGACCGCCACTGTGTCAAGTGCCACAGCGGCCCCGAGCCCAAGAGTGGCCTCAACCTCAGCGGCCAGCCCACCAGCCTCTTCTGCATCTCCTACGAGCAGCTTATCCCGGAGCGCCGCAGGAGGCCGCGCCACGACCGCGGACTCCTCGGGCCCGTCATCGGCGAGAACCACCCCAAGACGGGCAACGTCCACTACCTTCCCGCGCGCTCGCTCGGCTCCCACGCCAGCGTCCTCGTCGCCATGCTCGCCAAGGGCAACGTCCAGCTACGCGACCCGCGGGCCGCCGCACGGGCCGCCAGGCTCGCCGAGCAGCACAAGGCCATCCGCCTCGCACCCGAGGAGCTGCTCAAGATCACCAACTGGGTGGACACCAACGGCCAGTACTACGGCGCCTACTGGGGCCGCCGCCACCTCCAGCACAAGAGCCACCCCAACTTCCGTCCCGTCCCCACCTTCGCACACGCCATCAGCATGACCTCGCCGCTGCCTGAAGACCAGAGGTAGACCCCAATGCGACCGCGACCCGCCACGATGCTCGCGGCAGCGTGCCTGCTGCTCGTCTGCGGCTCGAGCCATGCCCTGTCGCTCGACGGCGACTGGCAGCTCTGCCGCACGGCGAACGCCGAGAAGCCCGATGCCGAGTGGCAGCCCGTCACGGTGCCGTCCCTGGTCGATCAGCTCAACGAGAAGCCCTTCCTGTGGTATCGCCGCAGCTTCACCGTGCCCGAGGCGACGGCGGGCAGGCATCTTCGGCTGCGCTTCCAGGCCGCGAAGTTCGTCACCACCGTGTTCGTCAACGGCAAGGAGGTCGGCGGCCACTATGGCGGCTGGGAGCCCTTCGAGCTCGACGTGACGAAGGCCTGCCGCGATGGGAAGAACGAGCTGCTCGTCCGCGTGCAGGACGTGACCGGCGTCGTCGACCAGAAGATGGATTACGGGAAGCAGGGCCGCGGCATCCGCTTCATCGAGCAGGCCAAAGACTCCATCCTGGCGCCCATCGGCTCCCAGTACTCCCGCGTCGGCATCTGGCAGTCGGTCAGCCTCGTCGCCCGGTCGGACGTCCACGTCGAGGACGTATGGGTGCGCACCTCGGTCCGCAACAAGCAGATCGAGGCCGACGTCACCCTCCGCAATCTGACCGACAAGCCACGCACGGTGCACGCCGCCGCCGTCGTGCTCAACCACCCGGACCACATGGGCCCGCCGCTGCTCGCCGTGGGGAACGCGCGGGTGACCGTGCCTCCCCGCGGCTCCGTCGCCCGAACCTTCCGCCAGCCATGGCCGAACCCGAAGCTCTGGAGCCCCGAGTCGCCGCACCTGTACGTGCTGGTCGTCTTCCTGACCGAAGGGCAGACGGCCCTCGATGCCCACCCCACCCGCTTCGGCTTCCGCGAGTTCTGGATCGACGGGCCGAGCTTCGTGCTCAACGGCACGCGAATGAAGTTCCTCGCCACCGCCGGCCACCCCCGCGGGCAGATCGGCGAGGAGCTGGGCAAGGCGGCGGCCATCGACTACTACAAGCGCCTCCGCGAGGCGGGCTGCGTCGCCATGCGGCTCCACGCCAACGTGTGGCCGAAGGCGTGGTTCGAGGCCGCCGACGAGGTCGGCATGCCCCTCATCATGGAATCGGCCCTCTTCTGCTACTGCCGCAGCTACGCCGTCACCAAGGACGCCTTCTGGCGGAACTACCACGACCACCTCCGCGCCATCGTCCGCGACCACCAGAACCACCCCTCCATCGTCATGACGAGCCTCGAGAACGAGATCCTCCACTGCGGCGGCGAACGCTGCGCCAAAGACTGCGAACACCGTCTCGCCGAGGCCGGCCGCTTCGTCAAGAAGCTCGACCCCACCCGCCCCATCATGTACGACGGCGACGGCGATCCCGAGGGCGTCGCCGACGTGGTCAACCTCCACTACCCCCTCGACTTCGGCACGATGAACCTGTGGCCCGATGTCGGCTACTGGCTCGAGAAGGGGATGGAGGTCCGCGGCTGGCCCCGTCGGTTCTACTCGTGGGACAAGAGGAAGCCGCTCTACTTCGGCGAGTTCCTCCACATCCAGCACTACCGCGAGCCCGACCCCTTCACGACCCTGCTCGGTGACGGGGCCTACCTCGGCTACGACCTCGCCATGGCCCGCTGCAAGGCCAAGGCGTGGGAGATGTCCATCGAGGGCTA
>CBFDBL010000704.1:0-3404 GCA_965603035.1 uncultured bacterium | reverse complement strand
CAGGTCTGGGTAGGAGGTCCACAGGCTGGAAGCCTGTGCCACAGGTCTGGGTAGGAGGTCCACAGGCTGGAAGCCTGTGCCACAGGTCTGGGTAGGCGGTCCACAGGCTGGAAGCCTGTGCCACAGGCGTGGGTAGGAGGTTGACAGGCACGAGCACTACGGCGAGAGCCAGGCGGATAGCCGCGATCCGCTGAGGGGTCTGCGGCGTCCCGACGACAGGTGGGCTCGAGGCCCTGGCCACCAACCGCAAGGGAACGCGGCAGACGGGACCCTTCATGATTTGTGGCCGTCGTGGCGTCCGCGCCGCGACTTGATCGCGGGGCGGGAACCCGTATACTGGTGGCTCTGCCGGGGCTGCCGAGGGCTGCGGCAGCCCCGGGGTGGAGCGGCTGCGCCAGCTCCGATGATCCCCCCTGTCACAGCAATCCGCGACGCGGAGAGGAGAACCTGCGCATGGCCCATCGTCTGCGGCTCGCAACGTGCCTTGTGGCGGCCGCGGCCGCCGCCGCACACGCCCAGGAGGTGGTGCTGACCACGGGCGACGTGCTCCACGGCAAGGTCGCGGCGCACACGACCGAGCAGCTCGTCCTCGAGCACCCGGTGCTCGGCACCCTGGAGATCCCCGCGGCGAGCGTCCTGCGCGTCACGCCCGGAGTCCCGATCACCCAGCCGCCGGCGGCGCCGCCGCCGAAGCTCTGGGCGCGCGAGCTGGCCGCGGGGATCAGCGGAGCGCGCGGGAACTCCGACACGACCGACGCCCGCATCGGCATCGTGGCGACCCGCAAGACCGACCGCACGGCGCTCAAGCTCGACGCCGCCTACTACTACGGCTCGGCGAACGCCGCGAGCAACAAGAACAAGCTGACCGCGGGCCTGCTCCACGACTGGCTGAGGCCCGGGTCGCCGTGGCTCTACTTCGCCAAGGCGCGCTGGGACCTCGACCAGTTCCAGTCGTGGGACTGCCGCATCAGCGGGCACGGCGGGGCCGGCTACCGGCTCGTGGAGCGCGAGGGGCTGAGCGCCAAGCTCCGCCTCGGCGCGGGCGCCTCGAAGGAGTGGGGCTCGGACGACGACGGCCTGCGCCCGGAGGCCCTGCTCGGCGGCGAGGTCGCCTGGCGGATCTCCGAGCGCCAGAAGCTCGGCGCCGGCACCACCCTCTACCCCGACCTCTCCGACGCCGGCGAGCTCCGAGCCCTCTCGACGGTGAACTGGGATATCGCTCTCGAGCGCGCCGATGGGCTCCAGCTCCGCCTCGGCCTCGAGCACGAGTACCAGTCGATCGTCGATGCGGGCAACGACCACAGCGACCTGCGCCTCCTCACCTCGCTCGTCTTCCGGTTCTGAGTGCGGGCCGCTCCGCCAGGCCTGGGGGTGCGACGCGCCGCGGGCTACTGTGCCGGGAGATGCTCGACGCGCAGGACCCGGAGGGTGTCGCCGTCGAGTGTCCAGGCGAGGCAGCGGACGCCGTTGGGGGCGAAGAGGATGCGGGAGCCCTTGAGGAGGCCGGCGCAGGGCTTGCCTGGCTCGCCGTCGAGGACGATGCTCCAGCGGTCGCCTCGGCGGGCCATGGAGGCGAGGTGCTTGCCGTCGGGGCTGAAGGCGACGTCGCTGATCTCGTCCCACGGCTCGCCGGGCTCGCCGTTGACGGTGAGCCGCCACTGGCCGCCGCGGACGGCGACGTAGGCCATGCGGCGGCTGTCGGGGCTGAACAGCGGTGTGCCGGCGCCGATGGCGTCGCAGGGCGGGCCGGGGCGCCCGTCGTGGACGACGCGCCAGGCCTTGCCCGAGACGACGACGTAGGCGACGTGGCGACCGTCGGGGCTGAAGAGCGGCGACGCGGTGAGCACGCCGTCGTGGGCCGGGCCGGGCTGGCCGTCGAGCACGGCCATCGACCGGCCCGCCACGCGGCCCACGAACGCGACCCGCCGGCTGTCGGGGCTGAAGACCGGCGTGCCCTTCGCCACGGCGTCGTAGGGCAGGCCCGCGACCCCGTCGACGACCACGTGCCACACGATGCCCTGCCGCGCGGCATAGGCGACCCGCCGGCTGTCGGGGCTGAAGGCCAGGCCCGCGACCCCCTGGCAGGCGGCCTGCGCCTTGCCGTCGAGCACCACCCCCGCCGCATCGCCGCGCACCACGCCATACGCCACCCGCCGACCGTCGGGGCTGAACACCGGCGTCCCCTCGAGCACCCCGTCGCACGGCGGCCCGACCAGGCCGTCCACCACGACGCGAAACCGACCCTCCTCCCGCGCGACGTAGGCATGCCGCCGACCGTCGGGGCTGAAGGCCCGCTCCTCGATCGCCTCGAAGGCCGGCCCGCGCGCGCCGTCCACGACCACGTGCCAGCGGCTGCCCTGCCTGCCCAGGTAGAGCAGCCGGCTGCGGCCGGGGCTGAAGGCCAGGGCCTTGACCTCGTCGAAGTCGGGGCCGCGCGCCCCGTCGAGCGCGACGGCCCACCTGTCCCACTGCCTGGCGGCGTAGGCGAGGTGCTTGCCGTCGGGGCTGAAGGCGAGCGCCCGACGGCCGACGTCGTCGAAGGGGGGGCCGGGCTGGCCGTCGCGCAGGACTCGCCACTTGCCGGCCTTGAGGGCGGCGTAGGCGACGCGGCGTCCGTCGGGGCTGAAGGTCAGCGCGGCGACGCGGTCGAAGGGCGGGCCGGCGAAGTTGTCCACCACGACTCGCCATCGGCCGTCCTCGAGCGCGGTGTAGGCCACGCGCCCGCCGCCGGCGCTGAAGCGCGGCATCCCCGAGCCGATGGCCGCGTAGACGGGGCCGGGCCGGCCGTCGACGACGACCCGCTGGCCGCGCTCGACGCGCTCGACGTAGGCGACGCGCAGTGCCTCGGGCGATGGCGCACACCGGGCGCTCGACGATCTTCCACAGGCGGACCCGCTCGGGCAGGTCGCGCGGTGTCGCGCGCCGCACCAGCCGCGCGTCCACCCAGCCCCGCACCGCCTCGCCCGCGACGTCCACCGTCGTCGCCACCGCGCCCGCCCGCGTCGCCTCGACCGTGAACACGTAGCGGCGCGAGAGCGTCGCGACCGCCCGCCCGCCGACGACCACGCCCGCCTGCTCCGCACTGACCACCACCTGGTCGCCCTCGGCCACCGGCAGCTCCTCGCCCGGCTGGATGCGCCGCACCCGCGACCGCTCGACCCAGCCCCGGGCCGCCTTGCCCGCGACGTCCACCGTCGTCGCCACCGCGCCCTCGCGCGTCGCCTCGACCAGGAACAGGTAGCGCCGCGGCAGGGTGGCGATGCGCCGGCCGTCGGCCACCACCTCGGCGCCCTCGGCCACCACCGCCACCTCGTCGCCGATGTCCAGCGCCGCCGGCGCCGCGGGAGCGACGCGACGCACCTGGTCCACCCGCACCCAGCCCGACCGCCGCTCGCCGGCGACCT
>CBFDBL010000703.1:0-3409 GCA_965603035.1 uncultured bacterium | reverse complement strand
CGTGGACGGGCTGCCCGGCCTTATCTCCAGGCCATTCGCCCCTGACATCTTTTCTCTGTCTGTGTCGCGTCCGCGAGCCACACAGACGTGTCGGTTCCTTTACGCTCTGACCGAGCCGCAGGCCGTCGTCGCACGCAGGCGAGGGCGGCGTCTTCGCCGCTTGCCCCGCCGCACCCCGTGCACCCGACAGCCCGCATGCCCTTCGCAGAAGGCGAACGAGAGCCACGGGCGAGCGGAGCCGCGGCCCGGACGGGCACAGGAGGACGTGACAGCCCCCTGTCACCAGCCCAATTGCACACTTCTCTTGACGGCATCCCGCTCGGCGGACCGTTGACTTCCTTGAAGGAGGCGTGTACCGTGTGGTCGCGGGATAGGGGCGGGAATCGAGGATGGTGTTGCCCGAGCTCCGCGAGGCCATACCATCCCTGTGGGGAAGCGACGCATGGGTCTGTGTGAATGGCTGTCTCTGGTCGGCCTGCTCGGTCTGTGCGTGCTGCTGTGCCTCGCAGAGAATGCCTCCGGCGCGGACGGGCCAGCGGCGGACACCGACCTGGCGCTTCAGCCGCCGAGGATCATCACCGACCCAGGCCCCCAGTATGCCGACGCGGCCCGCGACGTGAACATGATCATCGGCATGGACCGCTCGCCGGGCGGCCGGCTCTGGGCGGCGTGGGTCAGCGGCGGCGACAGCGAGCTCGGCTACTTCGTCGCGGCCACGAGCGACGACGGCGGCGACACCTGGTCCGCGCCGCGTCTGGTCATCGACCCGGCTGATGCGCCGAGCGGCCTGGCGCGGCGGACGCTCGTCGGCAACTTCTGGACCGACCCGAGCGGCCGGCTCTGGCTCTTCTTCGACCAGTCGATGGGCTACTTCGACGGCCGCGCAGGCGCCTGGGCGATCACGTGCGACCACCCCGACGCCGCCGCGCCCGCGTGGTCGAAGCCGCGCCGCATCTGGCACGGCGCCACCCTCAACAAGCCGACCGTCCTCGCGGACGGCGACTGGCTGATGCCCATCTCGCTCTGGCGCCGCGGCTACATCCACGCCTCGACCGAGAAGCGCCGCAAGACCTTCGACCGCGCCGCCATCCCGCCCGACTTCAAGGGCCGCTACCGCGAGCTCGACGCCCAGCGCATGGCCCACGTCTTCGCCTCGAGCGATCGGGGCGCGACCTGGACGCGGCGCGGCGGCGTGGTCTTCCCGCGATTCAACTTCGACGAGCACATGGTCGTCGAGCTGCGCGACGGCCGGCTCTGGATGCTCGCACGCACGAGCGCCGGCCTCTTCGAGAGCCATTCCCAGGACCAGGGACGGACCTGGGGCAAGCCGCGTTTCCGCTTCCCCTGCATCAACGCGCGCTTCCACCTGCGTCGGCTGGGCTCGGGGCGTCTGCTGCTGGTCAAGCACGGCCGCATCGACGAGCGGACGCCCAAGCGATCGCACCTGACCGCCGTGGTCTCCGACGACGACGGCAAGACGTGGCAGGGCGGGCTCGTGCTCGACGAGCGGGTCGGCGTCTCCTATCCCGACGGCTTCCAGGCCCCCGACGGCACGATCTGCATTCTCTACGACCGCAACCGCTACAGCGACGCCGAGATCCTGCTCGCCCGCTTCCGCGAGGACGACATCCTCGCCCGCCGCTTCGCCTCGCCCGTCGCCCGCGCTCGGATCCTCGTCAACAGAGCGCGAGCCGGCCAGCGCCGTTCCCCGTGAGCGCGGCTGGCGGGTCCGCGGAGCGTTGGCTTACGTGAGAGAGGCGTGCAGCTTCGATCACTGGTCGGTCGTGCGTCTCGACCCCACCCACATCCGCGTCACGCTGATCGACCCGGGCTACGTGGACCCAGCCGACCGGGAGGCCGACGTGGTCTTGCAGCACGTGGACGGCGTGCGGTGCATCGACATCCTCAGCGGCGAGGAGCTTGCCATCAGCGATGGCGCCATCCACGCGCGCGCGCCTGCCGGCATCCTGCGCATCCTCGATATTCAGCACAACTAGGCTCCGGGGCTCGGCAGCAGCAGGGGTCAAGTCCTGAGGGCGTGTTGCCCAAGCCCCAGGTGAGGCTCATGATCTCACCGATGGGCAGAAGCTCGACGGGATCGCCCGCCTCTTCCAGTGGGCAACACGCCCTGTGGACCTGAGCCCTCTCCTCCTCTTCTCTTCCTCTTTCTTGTTTGCATCCACACGCCGAATGTGGTAGGGTATGCCCAATGACTGGTTCGCCTGATCCAAGCCCTCCAGAGATGCCAACCTAATTTTCCCCTCCTTGAGACACTTGCAGGCTGCGCGTGAACCCTCATTGCAGTCCTTTCCCCGCGCGTGCGCTCTCCAGCGTAGGCGAGCCGCGCGGTTGTGCCCGCTACTGGCAGCAACGCCCGAATGCCCTGGGAAAAGCACACGGTGGCCGACCGCGGGAGCTCGGTGGATTCCCATGCTTGGAGTGTGTGTGGATGAACATCTACGTTGGTAACCTGTCGTTCGACACGAACGACGGGTCGCTGAGGGCCGCCTTCGAGGGCCACGGCGAGGTCACCTCGGCCCAGGTCATCACCGACCGGGACACGGGGCAGTCGCGCGGCTTCGGCTTCGTCGAGATGCCCTCCGACCAGGAGGCCCAGGCCGCGATGACCGCGCTCGACGGCTCCGACCTCGATGGTCGCCAGATCAAGGTCAACCAGGCCCGTCCTCGCGGCGACCGTCGCGGTGGTGGTGGTGGTGGTGGTGGCGGCGGCGGCGGCCGTCGCTCCTCCTGGTAGCCGCCTGCCCCACGCCCCTTCGCGCGTGGGCACAAAGCCCGTTGCCCCATCCGCAGCAGACCCCCTGCCGCGCGAGGTGAAGAGATCCGGGATCCGGGGTCATCCGCGGGATCCCGGGATCTCTTCCTGGCTTCCTCGGCTCGAGCCTTGAGGGCGTCTTGCCCCAATGGGCTCGAGGCGCGGAGCAGGCCGCACAGGCGGCTTCAACGACCCGAGGCCGGGCCGATGGCCCAGCCGGGGGCCACCGTGGCCCCCACAGGCCTCACACCCGCCCACAACCCCCGCCAGAACGTCAAGGCGCTGTGACGAGCAGCGGCTGAGAACCCGCGAACGCTCGCCTGTGCGCCCGACCCGCACAGCCGCCCGTGCCGAAGCAGGACCCGCATGTCCTGGACCGCCGCGATCAGGCAGTCCTGGATCCGTTGCCTCCACAATCCTCGCCAACGCGATCGCTTGAAGCCGTGGTTGCTCGCGCCGGCGACGGTCGCGCTTCGCCGCAGCGGCGGACGCGCCGCACGTCCTCTCAGGCACGCCAGCCGCGCCGCTCGCAGTCACAACCTGTGGAAAAGCCCTGGCTTCCTCTCACGACGAACCAAAGTGCACACTCGATCATACGTTAGCCCGCATTTCTCACCAGGTTTTGTCGTGGACGCC
>CBFDBL010000702.1:0-3412 GCA_965603035.1 uncultured bacterium | reverse complement strand
GGCGTCGGGCGTGCTCCCAGTATTTCGGATCCTCGGCGGCGAGCCAGGTGAGGCCGTTGAGGGCGAAGCCGACGTGGATGGTGCCGTCGAAGGAGCCGTCGGGGTTCTGGATGCGAGCGAGGTACTCGCAGGCGTCGCGGTGGATGGCGCGGCTCTTGGCGCAGTCGAAGGGCCAGTCCTTGCCGAGGGCGCCGAGCTTGCGCATCGGGATCGTGAGGGGCATCCTCTTGCCGCCGCGCAGCATCGACAGGCGCATCGCGCCGCCCGCCTCGCAGGCCTCGATCTGCTCGCCGAAGGCCTTGAGCGGATCGTCGCCGAGCTCCTTGCCGTTGACGGCGCGGATGACGTCGTTAGGCAGCACGACGCCATCGGCGGGCGAGCCGCTCTCGACCTCGCGCACGACCAGCGCGTCGTTGAAGATCCACCCGTTCATGCCCGTCGGCCCGAGGACGGTCGGGATGTGGAACTCCTTGCCGCACAGTTCCACATCGGGGCTCAGCTCCGCCTGTCGGAAGAACTCGTCTCTGGCCGGCTCGCCGCCGGCCGCAAAGACCGACGCGGCGAGGCCGATGACCGCGCATGCGAGCATGAAGGGTCTAGGACACGCCATGGCAAGCTCCTTGTGGGTAGCGTTGTCTTCGGCCCCCGGCCTAGCGCTGCACGACCCAAATGTTGCGGTAGAAGACCGGGTTGCCGTGGGCCTGGATGAAGATGGGGCCGGGGGCGTCCTTGATGGGGCCACGGATGGGCGCGGCGGTGGTGTGGGTCTTGGCGAGCACCTGGTTCTCGTGGATCACCACGCCGTTGAGCCGCACCGTGATGCGCGCCACGACGATCACCTTGCCATCGGGGCCGAGCTTCGGGGCCGTGAAGTCGACGTCGTAGGTCTGCCACGAGAGCGGCGGGAGGCACGTGTTGAGCCGCGGCTTCGCGATCGAGTAGATGCCGCCGCACTCGTTCTGCTCGCCCGTGAGGCCGAAGGAATCGAGCACCTGGGTCTCGAAGCGGCCCCAGTGGTAGACGCCGCTGTTGCCGCGGCCCTGGCCGCGCGCGTAGGGCTTGTAGGGCGTGTGGAACTCGAGGTGCGCGGTGTAGCTCTTGAAGGTGGGGATGCTCGTGATGTTGGAGTTGGCCAGGAGGCCGTCGACGATCTTGCCGTTCTTCCAGTGCTTGGCGGTGGTGCCGTCGAAGTGCACGACGGCGCCCTTGGGCGGCTTGGCGCCCAGGGTGGGGCTCTTGCGCTCGATGCGCGGGAGGGTCGCGAGCGTCTGGCCACCGCGCTTCACGGCGATGGAGCCGCCGCGGATCTCGGCGGTCGTCTTCTTGTCGCCGGTGGCGAGCGACACGACGTCGCCGTCGCGCTTGCCGTTGAGCTTCGTGCAGCTCTTCTCGCGGGTCCAGCCCAGCCCGGGCAGGCCGCCCTCGAGCAGGTAGGCGTCGAACTGCCCGCCGCCCAAGGCCACCACCTGCACGCCCCACGCCGCGCCGGCCTTCTCGGAGCCATACTCGCCCTGGATGGAGAAGTCGGGATCCTCCTTCGCCGCCTTCGCCGGGTCCGTCCACGTCGGGTTCGGCCGCCGTCCCCCCGCACACACAGGCAGGACGATCGTCAAAGCGAGCAGGCCAACCCACACGGTCCCCATGCGAGCTCTCCTCCGAGGGGACTAGGGTTCCCCTTCATTGGGCGAACCGCCTCTTCATGGCCTGACCCATCCCGCCGCCGATGAGGAAGGAGGTCTCGGCATTGCTGGAGACGCCCTTCCTGCGTGCTGGGCTCGGTCAGCAGCGAGTATTCTACCGCATTCCCGCCCGGCGCGGAAGGACGCAAGCGGCCTGGCAGGCTGCCTAGCAGGTCGCGACGCGGCCATGCCAGCAGCCCCACCTTTGTGGGCGGGGCTGGGTGGCTTAACTCATCGAGGGCGTGCGCGGGGCCGGGCCTACTGCTTCCGCCGACGCCGTGCGGCGAGAGCGGAGGCCGCGAGGCCGATGCCGAGGAGGGTCATCGTCGCCGGCTCGGGGATGACGTCATCGTCGACCTGGCCCGGGGCGAGCCCCGTGATGTAGATGCTGTTGCCATCGATGCCGAGCTCGGCGCCGGAGACGTCGAGGCCGCCATCACTGTTGGTGACCGCCGCTCCGGTCAGCAGGCCGCCGCTCGCCGCGGCCTCGAGGGTGCCGAAGTTGAAGACGTCGTACTGGGCGAGCGGGTCGGGGATGCCGCCGCCATCGAGGACGTCGAAGATCCACTTCTGCGTGTCGTCGAAGGGGTCGCCGAGGGTGAGCAGGCCGCTGATGTCGACGAAGTCCCAGCCGGTCCCAGCGGAGCCGGTCTCGTCGGAGAACTCCCACGCGTAGATCGCACCCGGCACCAACTCGAGCCTGTTGCCGCTGAGCTCTCCCGCACTGGCGCCAGGGGCCACCGCAGCGCCGCCGGCGACGACGACGCCGTTCCCGCCGCTCCACGAGCCGGTGCCGTCGAGCTGCGCCGTGGCCGTTGCGGTCACGCCGCCGTCGAGCTGGACGGTGCCGTTGATGGTCAGCGTGGGCACCGTGAGGTCCTGCTTGAGCTGGGCGATGCCGCTCTCGACGGCGAGGCCAGCCGCGTTGGTGATCGGGCCGTTGAGGCGAACGAGGCCGGTCGGTTCCTGGGTCAGGCGGTTGTTGCTGACCTGGACGCCGGTGAGCGGCGTGGCGCTGCCGATCTGGACCGTCGCGCCGTTGGCGTCGATGGGCGCCGTGATCTCGAGGTAGGCGTCCTTGAGGTTCGCGATGCCGATCATCGCCGAGCCGGCGTCGGTGGTGATGACCCCGCCGGCCGAGTCGATGAACATGCCCTTGTGGCCGCTCTCGCTGTGGTTGATCAGGAACTTGCCGTCGCCGAGGCTCAGGTCGCCGCCGAGCTTCAGATGGTCGTTGTTGTTGCTCGAGACCGCGATGTTCGACTTCTCCATCAGATCCCACAGCGCCGGGCTGGTGGCCTCGTTGAACGCATAGGTGCTGCCGCGGGAGGCCAACTGGACGACCGGGGTGCCGTTGGTCACGACCTTGCCCGCCATGCTGGCGTCCTCGAGAGCGCCGAGCTCGTCGCTATTGAGAATCAGGGCCGTGCCGTCGTTGAAGACGAGCTGGGTGTTGGCGCCGCCCGCGAACTGATGCGCCGCGGTCCAGTTGCCGATGGTCAGGGCAGCGTCGCCATGGAGGGCGAGGACGCCCTGGATCTTCCCTGAGCTGTTGTTGTTGATGCCGATCTTGGCGTCGTGGATGTGCAACTCCTGGTAGTCCATGAGCTGGCCGGCGTTGAAGTTGATCAGCGTCTGGGTGGGGCCGCCGTTGACCTCGTGGAGATGGAAAATCTCGGCCTCGTTGGCGTCGAGGGTCGTGCCGTTGAGGGCGTTGTTGTTGTGGAGCTGGA
>CBFDBL010000701.1:0-3423 GCA_965603035.1 uncultured bacterium | reverse complement strand
CCCGCCTCGCGGTAGAGGGCGACGAGCGCGGCGAGCAGCGGGTCGCCGCCGAGCTCGGCCTGCCGCTCGTCGGTGAGCGGGAGCCAGCGCGCCTGGGACAGGATGCGGCGTGCCTCGGCCGAGCGCCTGCGGCACGCGGCGACGTGCTCGCCGAGCTCCGCGCGCGTCAGCGTGTCGTCCCGTGAGTCCAGCAGGTCGGTGAGCACGAAGCGCGGCCGCGTGGTCTCGTCGCGGGGGCGGACGATCGCGTGGCGGTCGCCGAGCCGGGCGATGGCCTGCTCGCGCCGCCGCACCAGCCCCGCCACCAGCAGGCACGCCGCGAAGAAGGCGAGGGTGGTGGCCACGAAGGCATAGTGGCCGAGGCCCGAGTCATCCCGCTCCCCCCCCACCCGAGCCGCCACGAGCGTGGTGACGCCGTAGATCGCCCAGAAGAGCAGATAGGTCCAGAAGGCGAAGGCGCCGAGCAGCGTGGCGCCGTAGCGGACGATCTGGGTCGCGCCCACGCCGGGCGGCGTCTGCTGCTGAAGCTCGTGCGGCGCGTAAGCGATCTCCTTGAACGGCAGCACCCAGCCCAATAGCACCGCCGCCGCCAGAACGACCAGCACGACGCCTCCCGCGATCGCCAGGGCCACCCCGGCGCCGAGCTTGCTGCGCAGCTTGGCGGCGCCGGGCCTGCACGTGCGCACGAGGAACATCGCTGCGATGACGAAGGCCATCCCGAACACCGCGAAGCCCACGCTCGTGAGCGACACGTGGATGAACAGCCAGTAGCTCTGGAGCGCCGGCACGAGCTGAAGCTCGATCGTCTTCGGCTGGATCGCCGCGAACACCACCAGCAGGCACGCCGCCAGCGCCAGCGCAGCGTCCACCGCCACCAGCTTCACCTTCGGGCTCACCGCCAGCAGCGCCAGCGCCGAGCACCACGACGCCAGCGACAGATACTCGTAGACCTTCTCGATCGGCAACCGGACGAAATCCAGGAAGTCCAGCAGGATCAGCTCGACCACGATCGCCACGCCCACGCCCACCAGCCACACCCAGCGCCGCCGACGGCACGCCACCCCCAGCGCCACCGCCCCAGCGGCCACCAACGCCAGCAGCACGTACACCGCCGCCTGCCACCCCGGCCCCGACGCGAACGACCGATCCAGCCGCGGCAGGAACTGGTGCAGAGGCTCCGTGCCGAGCAGGAACGCCCGCCACACGATGCTCGCCGTCTGCGCCGCCAGACCCACCCACACCAGCGCGCGCCCGCACCGGCCCAGCCGCTCGCCGCCGCGGCGCGACGCCGCGACCACCAGCACGAACATCCCCACCAGGTAGGCGACGAAGGCGATCCAGAAGAAGCTCACGTCGTTCATGGGCTCTGCTCTCACTCCTGCCCTGGCGCGAGCGCTGCGACGACCGCGTCGAAGCGGGGGCGGAACTCGTCGCGCCACTTGAAGGCGTCGCCGGCGAGCCAGACGTCGCAGCCGCGCTCGCCGGGCCGCACGAGCGCCCAGAGCCGCTCGTGGTTGCAGTAGAAGCACAGGACGATGCCGACCATCATGACGGCGCAGCCGAGCCACACGGGCCACAGGATGGGATGGGTCTTGAACTCGAGGACGGTGTTGTGGGCGGGCGCGGCGTCGGTCGGGGCGATGCGGAAGGGGCCGTAGTCGATGGTGCGGCCGCGGTCGCCGACGGGGAAGAGCAGGAAGAGCCAGCGCTCGAAGGGCTGGCGGCCGGGCGCCTCGACGCGGACCCTGACGGCGGGGTTGCGAGGCTCGGGGCTGGCGTTGCGCGGGGTGCCCATGACGCGGCGGCCGTCGGGGCCTTCCTCGAGCGGGGCGCTCCAGTGGGGGAAGTAGTCGAGGATGTGGAGCGTGAGCCCCATGCCGGGCACGGCGAGGGGCCTGCCGGGCCGCGCGACGACCTCGACGGCCTCGGTCTCGGTCGCCTCGGGCAGGGGGCCGTGGAAGCCGTGCTCGGGCGCGGCCTCGCGCTCGACGCGCGCGACGCGGAAGGTGACGAACGACAGGCGGCGGTAGTCGGGCTGGTAGCTCTGCTGGTAGACGTAGTAGCCGCGGTAGATGAGCGGGCGGTTGACCTCGATGGTGCGCTGGAGCGGGGGCTTGGTGTCGATGAGGGTGACGTCGGCGCCGTAGTACTCGGGCTTGCCGGCTCGGTTGAAGCGGGCCTCGAAGCGGTCGAGCCGCAGGCGGAAGGCGTAGGCCGGCGACGGGCGGTCGGGGTCGCGGAGCCAGCTCGCCTCGGCGAGCTGCTCGCGCGTCGTCAGCAGCAGCCACGCAGCGGGCGGCACGACCACCACGTCGCCCGGCGCCGCCACCTGGTCGTGGCTGCGCGACAGCAGGCCCGAGACGAAGCCGCCGAGCACGATGAGCACCACCCCCAGGTGCACGACCTGGCTCCCCACGCGCCCCAGCCCCGCGAGCTTCCCGAGCGGCCACCACACCCGGCCCAGGGCGCCCAGCCAGCTCCGAGTCCCGTCGAGCGTCGCCCAGCCCGTCGCCCGCCGCCGGTGCACGCGGAAGCCCTGCGCGCGAAGCGCCCGCTCGACGGCGACGACCGCCGCGTCCACCTCGCCTGGCAGGCTCAGCGCGGCTCGCGTCGAGCGACGCTCGTACCAGCCAGGCTCCGTCCCCGCCCGCGTCGCGAAGGCCGCGCGCCACTGACCGCCCAGCCGACGAGTCGAGCACGCCGCCAGGTTGACGATCAACAGCAGGCACAGCAGGCGGAACCACCACGACTTGAACAGCCGGTGCGCGTCGACCGCCAGCAGCGTCCAGCCGAGCAGCTTGCCGTAGTGATCGACGTAGTAGAGCCGGAGCGTCTGGTCGCGGGTGAGCGGGCGGTTGCGGCGCGGGCAGGCGCCGGCCGTGCCGACGCCGAGGCCAACGCCGACGAGCGACGGCGCGGGGCGGCGAGTCGGCGCGAGTCGACTCCGCCCTCCGCCCGGCTCCGCACGAAGCCGTCGGCGCGGAACGACTCGGGCTGCGGCAGCACGATGCCCACGACCGATGCCGCGGCGAGCACGGCCAGCAGCACGATCCCCACGCGCAGCGAGCCCGCAGACCGCCAGGCGCGGGCGAGCGGGCCGGGCGCGGCGCGGGCGCGCTTCTGCGGGTCAGCCATGGATCCATTCTACCAGGAACGCCGCTCGGGGTCGCGGCAGCGGGCAGACAGCCAGCAGCCCACCCCGCGGGCGGGATGGGCTGCGGACGTGCGCGGGCGCGGCGCGGTCAGGCGCCGTACTTGCCGAAGCCGAGTGCGTGGGCGACGAGCATGGGCATGAGATGGATGCCGCGCTGGCGGCCGAGCCCGCCGGCGGCGCAGGCCCGCTCGCTGAAGGTCTCGACCGCGTCCCGGCGGCCCCACGGCGACCACAGCCGGCCAGGGCCGCCACCACAGATAGTGTGAGGA
>CBFDBL010000700.1:0-3440 GCA_965603035.1 uncultured bacterium | reverse complement strand
ACACTTCGCGAAGTGTGGACTCTGCTGGTCGGCCTCCGACGCTCGGCGAGGGGTGCGGTTGCGGACCAGGGATCCCCGCGAGAGGAGTGCCCGAGGCCGCGCTCTGGCACGGCATCAAACACCCTGGCACGGGCATCGTGCCCGGGGTCCACAGGCTGGAAGCCTGTGCCACCGGTCTGCGGCCGACATTGCTCGTGCGAGGCCCGATGGCGACGTGCCGGCCGCGGGACCCGGCGACGCCCTGGACCGCGCGGCAGGCGTGAGCGAGAGTTCCACACTTGCGCAAGTGTGGAATCATTGAGTCGGCCTCCGACGCTTGGCCACTGTGGCTGTTGCGGAGCACGGGGCCCCGCCGTCCCAGACCGCCACCCGACCGGCCGCGACCGCGTCGACGGCGGTCCGGGCAGACTCAGAGCGGAGGGCGTCGGTGTGGGAGGGCGGCGGCGGGCGTCAGGCGCCGTGGGTCGGCTCGCGCGGGAGCTCGATGTGGAAGGTGGTGCCGTCGGCCTCGGAGGTGGAGAAGGAGACGCGGCCGCCGAGGTGGCGCTCGCCGATGAGCTTCATGCCGTAGGTGCCGAGCCCCCGGCCCGGCTCGTCCTTCGTGGTGAAGTAGCGCTGGAAGACGCGCAGGGCGACCTCGGGCGCCATGGCGCAGGCGTTCCACACGTGGAAGACGATGCGCCCCGCGCCGGTCTCCCACCACACGCGGACCTCGCCGCGGTCCGCCGTCGCCTCGAGGGCGTTGGTGATCATGTTGGCGAGGACGCGGCCGAGCAGGATGGGGTCGGTGTGGAACATGGCGTCGGCGCACTCGTCGCAGAAGGTCAGGACCCTGCCGGCTGCGACGGGCTGGCCGGTGAAGAACCTCTCGGCGAGCTTGCGGATCTCGCCGGCGGCGACGAAGCGCTTGCGGACCTCGAAACGGCCGCTTTCGAGGTCGAGCAGCTCGCGCTGTGCGGCGATCTCCAGGATGAGCCGGTCGCACAGGTCGGCCACGGCCTGGAGGGCCTCCTCGCGGCCCTCGCCGTCGCAGGCGGCGAGCAGGTGGGTCGCGCCCCGCAGCGCGGTCGCGGTGTTCATGATGTCGTGGAAGAAGACGCCCTCGAGTGCCTGGCGGCGCTTGCGGTCGCGGATGTCCTGGAGCGAGACGACGGTGAGCGGCTCGCCGTGGAGCGCGATGGGGGCGGCGCGGACTCGGAACTCCAGGGCCTCGTCGTGGCCGTTCATCCTGGCGGTGAGCAGGCACTCGGCTTCGGCGCGGCTGTGGCCCTGCTGGCTGCTGACGATGGCGACGGCGGCGCCGCAGCTCGCGCAGAAGCGGCCGGTGCCGCAGCCGCCGGCCGGGTTGTCGCCGGCGTGGACGCAGTGGAGGGCCTCGCCGGGGCGCAGGCCGAGGATGCTGTCGGGGGCCTTGCAGCCGAGGAGTCGGAGCAGGTCGTCGTTGACGGCGACGATCTGGCGCTGCGGGTTGAGGATCATGAGGATGCCGCCGAGGCTGCGCAGCACGGCGGTCATCACCGGGCTGCCGGTCGCCGCCTCGACGGCCTGCTGGAGTGCGCCCGCTGCCGCGCGCTCCGCCGGCGCGAAGTACGTGGTCGGCGCGGAGAAATCACGCGCGCTGGGACTGGCGTCGCTCATGGCTGCCGTGCACTCCTGTCCCGTCCTCCATTGATTATACCCCGACTCGGGGGCCCGGCAAGCGCGGGTGCCGTCGCGCTCGAAGCGACCGGCTAGCCGTCGAGGGCCTTGAACTTGAAGAGCGTCGAGGGGACCCTGGCCTTGCGCAGGATGGCCTGGATGCGTGCGACGAGGTCGGGGTGCTTGGCGGCGAGGTCGGTCGTCTCCCCGGGGTCGTCGCGGAGGTGGTAGAGCTCGAGCGCCGTGCCGCCCCGCAGCAGGCGCTGGCGCACGCCCTTCCAGTCGCCGAGCCGGACCGCCTGCTGCCCGCCGTAGGCCGGGAACTCCCAGTAGAGGTAGTCGTGCTGGCGCTGGTGCCCCTGGCCGAGCAGGGTGGGCGCGAAGCTGATGCCGTCGACGTCCTCCGGCGGGGCCGCGCCGGCGACCTCGGCCAGCGTCGGCAGCAGGTCCCAGAAGGCGCTGAGGTGGTCGGTGACCGAGCCCGGGCGGACGCGCCCCGGCCATCGGGCGACGAGCGGGACGCGGATGCCGCCCTCGTAGACGCTGCCCTTGAGGCCGCGGAAGGGTCCGGCGCTGCGGAAGAAGTCGCTGTCGCTGCCGCCGAGGCGGCGGTAGGTGGGGCCGTTGTCGCTGCTGAACATCACGAGGGTGTCGTCGTCGAGGCCCAGCTCCTTGACGAGGGCGAGGATCTCGCCGATGCCGCGGTCCATGTGGGTGACCATGGCGGCGTAGCCGGCCCGCGGGAAGGGATGCTGGAGGTAGCCGCGGTGCTTGTAGGGCGCCTCGGGGATCTTGCCCTTGTAGTCGTCGAGCGCCGACTCGGGCGCCTGGATCGACAGGTGGGGGATGATGAAGGGCATGTAGAGGAAGAAGGGGCGGCCGCGGTGTGCGCGGATGAACTTCAGGGCCTCGCGGATGAAGAGGTCCTGGGAGTGGTGCTTGCCGGTCAGGGAGCGGTCGTTGCCGGGGAGGGTCTCCTTCTTGCCGTTGCGCCAGAGGAAGCGGGGGTAGTGGTTGTGTGCGTGGGCCTGGCAGTTGTAGCCGTAGAAGAGGTCGAAGCCCTGTCGGTTGGGGTCGCCGGTGGTGCCGAAGTGCCCGAGTCCCCACTTGCCGATGGCGGCTGTGGCGTAGCCGTGGCGCTGGAGGATCTCGCCGAGGGTCAGCTCGTCGTCGGGGATGGGGTGCTGGCCTGGGAACTTGCAGCCGTACTGCTCGCGCAGGCGGTCGAAGGCGGGGCCCTTGGGGTTGCCGTTGTTGCGGATGGTGGCGTGGCCCGTGTGCTTGCCTGTCATCAGCACGCAGCGCGAGGGGGCGCACACGGGGCTGCCCGAGTAGTGCTGTGTGAACCTCATGCCCTCGGCGGCCATGCGGTCGAGGTGGGGGGTGCGGATCCACTTCTGGCCGTAGCACCCGAGCTCGCCGTAGCCCAGGTCGTCGGCCAGCAGGTAGACGATGTTGGGCTTGCGCCGCGGCGGCTTCTGCCCGCCGAGCGCGAGTGCCGCGGCGCCGAGGCCTGTGAGGGTGAGGAACCGCCGCCGCGCCATCGCGCGCATCGTGGAGCCCATGGCCGCTCTCCTCAAAGGGGTGACGCGCCAGTGTCCTGACCGACAAGCCCTCTCCATAGGTCCGTGGGCCAGAGCAGACCTCACACTCCGCGTGAGGATCGTCACACCGAGTGTGACGACGGCTCTCAGCGCCAGATCTGCCGTCCCGGGTGCGACGCTCAAGCTCGTTGGTGACGTCGCACGGCTCGGGGGGCTTCGCCCGCCGGTCCGCCGCAGGGCCAGCCCCCGCACGCTCGC
>CBFDBL010000699.1:0-3445 GCA_965603035.1 uncultured bacterium | reverse complement strand
GTGCGCTGGGCCACCCCATGCAGCCCCGTGGGGGGAGAGACGCGCCGTTGCCTGCGATCCAGGGTCCTGCCCGGGGGCAAACAAGCCCTTGACGAACGGATCGCCCACTGCTAAGATGAGGGCGCCGAGCAGGTTGGGGCAAGCCGCGCGAGGAGCCAGGGGGTGGAGGCCATACGGTGAGCGTCGAAGAGCTCGATCTGATCGTCACCTTCCTGGACGTCGGTCACGGGGACGCCGCGGTGATCCGGTTCCGCGAGGGTCCCGAGCTGCGCACGATCGTGGTGGACGGCGGCGGCTCGCGCCACGCGAACGTGCTGCTGTCGTACCTGCTGCGCAACACGATCATGCGGGTCGACCTGCTGGTGGCGACCCACATCGACCGCAACCACATCGCCGGGCTGCTGCCGGTGGTGGAGAGCGAGCGGCTGGCGATCGCGAACTTCTGGGGGCCGGCCTGCGAGTCGGCTCAGCCCTCGGTCAAGGGCCTGCGCACGCCCGACGAACGGGCCTACCAGCGCCTCTACGCTCGCGTCACCCAACGGGTGCGGCCCGAGCACGTCCTGTGCCCACACCGCGGCATGCCGCTCCCCACGCTCTTCCGCGACTGCACCCTCACCGTCCTCAACCCCCTCCGCCAGAACGTCCTCCGCCCGCCCGACGACGACGACGTGGCGCACGGGCAGGACGAGCTCGCCATCGCGCAGAACGAGCAGTCGCTCGTCCTGCACGTCGAGTGCCACGGCCTCAGCCTCCTGCTCGCCAGCGACCTCGAGGGGCCGGCACTCGCCAGCCTGCTCAGCGACCCGACGCTCCAGGACTTCCTGGGCGTGGATATCCTCAAGGTGCCCCACTACGCCCGCTCGCACCACGCCGGCCCGGCGCTCCGGCACGCGCTGCGCGACAGGTGCGCCGCCATCGTCTCGATCGACGCGCGCGATGGGAAGGCCGTCTCGCGAGAGCTGCTCAGCGCGTTCCAGGGCCTCCGCGCCGAGATCTTCTGCACCGAGCACGCCCGCGAGGAATCCTACTGCGCCAACCCCAACTGCCGCGCCGCACGCGGCGGCCAGAACATCGTGTTCTTCTACCGCCGCGGCGCCGCCTCCTTCACGCCGAGCGCCGACGCGTGCGTCCTCTCGCTCAAGACCTGAGACCCTTCCCCCCGCCCGACGACGCCATCGCCGACCTGCTCGCGCTCTACGCCGAGCTCGACCGTCGCCTCGACGCGCTCGGGCTCCGCTGCCGCGCCTGCGGCCGCTGCTGCGACTTCGCCCGCAACGACTACCAGCTCTACGCCAGCTACCTCGAGCGCGCGCTCGTCGTCGCCCGGCACGGCCTGCCCCAGCTCACCCCCGACGGCCTCTGCCGATTCCTCGCCGACGGCCGATGCAGCATCCACCCCTCGCGCCCGCTCGGCTGCCGCACCTTCTTCTGCGACCCCGCCTACAAGCCGCACGAGCAGACCGTCTGCCACGCCTTCCAGCGCAGGCTCCGCGCACTCTCCGACCGCCACGCCCTCGCCTGGGAATACGCCCTCTTCTTCACCCCGCTCAACGCCAGCCTGCTCGCGGGCGCGGGGGATGGGGGGAGTCCTGCGTTGTGAGTTGTGAGCGGGAGAGGACTGGGACGCGGCAGGACGCGGAACCCGTAAGCGCGAAGGGGCGAGACGGCGTCGAGCCCCCGCACTCCAGGGGCCGCGTTACGACAGTGGACCTGCGGCCGCCGTCCGCTTTGGAGTGCGGTGGCTCGACACCGCTCTCACTTCTCGCGGAGCGAGCGGCCCGCGGCCATGCCCGGACATGTAGGCAACGCTCCCGGCCGCGGGCGACGGGTCAGGGGTCGAGCGACCAGCCGTCGCGGCAGTCGCGATGGAGGAGACGGTTGGCGGCGGGCACATTGGTGATCTTGAGGGCTGGCCCGTCCCAGGCGAGCTTCGTGCCGGCGCGCAGGGCGACGTTGCCGAGCAGGCAGGTCTCGGTGAGCAGGCCGCTGTGTCGCACGAAGTCGGCGCCCGCGGGCGGGCCGCCCCGGCAGGCGGCGATCCACTCGCGGTCGTGGCCGGGCGAGCGCGGCAGGACCTTGGGCGGGCGCCCGTGGGCCTTCATCCTGCTCTCGGGGATGAGGCGGTGGCCCATGAGGGTGCCGGCGTCGCCGATGTAGGTGACGTCGGCCATGCGTCGGCCGGGCTCGAGCTCCCTGGGCCGCGGCGGCTTCAGCCCGCCGTCGTACCAGGCGAGGGTCACGGGCGGCAGGTCGCCGCGCGCGGGGAACTGGTAGCGCGCGATGACCCCGAGCGGGTAGACCTCGGCGTCGAGCTGGGTCGAGCAGGCCTCGACGGCGACCGGGTGCGCGAGGCCGAGCGCCTTGAAGACGGTCGAGAGCTTGTGGCAGCCGAGGTCGCCGAGCAGGCCGGTGCCGAAGTCCCACCAGTTCCGCCACGTCCACGGGCAGTAGGCGGGGTGGTAGGGCCGCACGGCGGCGGGGCCGAGCCACAGGTCCCAGTCGAGGCCGTCGGGCACGGGCGGGGTCTCGCGCGGGCGGCCGAGCGCGCGGGGATAGGCCCAGAAGCGTGCGGGGGACCAGACCCGGACCTCGCGGACGCGCCCGATGGCGCCGTCGCGGATGAGCTCGCGGACGACGCGCGCCTGCTCGGTGGCCTGTCCCTGGTTGCCGAGCTGTGTGGCGACGCCGGCGCGGCGGGCCGCCTCGGTGACCTTGCGTGCCTCGCCGACCGACCAGGTCAGCGGCTTCTCGCAGTAGACGTGCTTGCGGCGCTTGAGCGCGGCCAGGGTGATGACCGCGTGCGCGTGGTCGGGGGTGGCGACCATCACGGCGTCGGCGTCCTCGCGGTCGAGCAGCTTGCGGAAGTCGGCGTAGGCGGTGCAGGCCTTGTGCTTGCCCGAGCGCGCGAGCTTCGCATACCCGGCGTCGACGGCCCGGCGCGCGGGCTCGCGGCCCGCCGTGCGGCCCAGCTTGCCGCGATCCCAGTTCCAGGACAGGTAGCCTGTGCCCTCGCGGTTCACGTCGCAGACGGCGACGACCTGGACCTCGGGCAGTTGCTGCATGCGGGTGATGTTCTGGATGCCCTGGCCGCCCATGCCGATGCCGGCCAGCGTCGTCTTCGCGCTCGGCGCCACGTGCCCCGCGCCGCCGCACACGGCACGCGGCACCACGGCCAGTCCCGCCGCCGCAATCCCGCGCAGCGCCGCACGCCGCGGCACCCCGCCAGCCGCCCGTGTCTTCCCCGCTCCGTCCGCCATCGCTCCGCTCTCCTGCTCGCGCTCCCGGGCCGACGACAGGCTACCCAGCCGCACCCGCGCTGTCAAGCCCGCCACCATCCCCCGCCCCCTCTTCCCCTCTTGCCTTCCCATTTCTGCCTTCTGATTTCTCTTCTCTTCTCTCTCTGGTGGAACCTCTCTTGAGGAGAACAGGTTCCCCCAGACCCCTT
>CBFDBL010000698.1:0-3453 GCA_965603035.1 uncultured bacterium | reverse complement strand
ACGTCGTCAGGAACACGCTCATCCCCACGACGAACGCGCCCCGCTCGCGCACCGCCTCGACGAACTGGCCGGGCGAGACGTTCACCCCCAGGTCCACCACCTCGTAGCCCGCCCCCCGGAGCATCAGCGCCACCACGTCCTTCCCGATGTCGTGCACGTCGCCCTTCACCGTGCCGAGCACGACGGTGCCGGCCGAGCCCTTCGGCCCCCGCGCCTCCCCGAGCAGCGGCTCGAGGACGACCATGACGCCCTTCATGATCTCGCCGGCATACATCAGCTCGCTGATGAAGTACTCGCCGGTCTCGAACCGCTTGCCGATCTGGGCGAGGCCCTCCTGGCACGCGGCCAGGACGTCGGCGGCCGACTCGCCGGCGTCGATCTGCTGCTGGACGAGCGCCTTGACCTCGTCCTCCTCGAGCTGGGCCAGGGCATCCGACACGGTGAGTTGCTCCGCCACGGCGGCGTCTCCTATCACGCGGGTGGGCCGGGACAGCCGATTGTTTCGCCCGACGGCCAGCCTCAGAACTGGATCAGGCACGCCCAGATGTAGAGGTAGGCCAGCATGTCGGTCTCTTCCCACACCTTCTTGACGACCTCCGGGTCGCCCAGGAGCTGCTCGTACTCCTTCACCCGCTCCTGCCACGGGATGCACACCCCGGGGTCGGTCTTCGTCTTCTCGGTCGGCTCGGGCATCGGGGGCCCTCCTCAGTAGGTGCCGTATTCCCGTGTGAAGTCGGTCATGGCCTGGACGTTCTCGACCTTGGCGTCGTCCTGCATGATGGCGCCGGCGTCCATGATGTAGCCGCCGTCGCGTGCGACGCCGTCGATGACGCGCTTGCAGTGGGCGCGGACCTCGTCGGGGGTGCCGAAGGCCAGGATGTCGTTGGGCACGCCGCCGCTCAGGCAGAACTTGTCGCCCACCGCCTCGTGCACCTCGAAGATGTCGGCGCGGTCCACGTGGTAGATGATGCTGCGGGCGGGCAGCCCCTGGACGAACTCGAGGTTCGCGTTCCAGTCGCCCTCGGCGTAGAAGAGGATCTGGTGGCCCTTGCCGTTGTCCCAGACGTCCTCGACGATGCGGCGGGCGGTGGGCCAGTAGAACTCGTCGAAGGCCTTGAGCGAGAAGAAGGGGGCGCACCCGCGGTGCAGCCACACGGCGATGGGCACCTGCCCGGTCGGGTCCGCGCCGACGAGAGCGTTGAACATCATGTGGGGGCGGAGAGCCTCGCAGGCGGCCTTGACCTTCTCGGGCTGGCGGTGGATGTCGGCGCACAGGCCGCGGTAGCCTCGGAGCTTGTCGGCCAGGATGTCGAAGGGCATCTTCAGGCAGCCGGCGATGGCGTGGACCATGCCGAACTGCTCGCGGAGCGCGGCCACCTGCTCCCCGAACCCGGTGAAGTAGGTGAGCGTGGCCATGCCGCCCTTGAGCCACGCCAGGTTGTGGCGGTAGGTCACCGGCTGGCCGGGCGCGACGATCCACCGATTCACCCGCGGCAGCCAGACGTTGGCGAGGAAGCCCGTGGGGTCGTCGATGAAGGCGTCGTACTCGTCGGCCTTCATGACGGCCGACTCCTCGTCGGGCGGCTCCTTGTACTGGAAGCAGTCGTCGGGCGGCGCGTCGATGCCTGGGATGGTGTAGTAGGCGGTGCCCGCCGCCTCGACGAGGCCCGTCCACACGTAGACCATGTTGCCCACCGTCGCGTCCCAGTCGAAGTCGGCGGCGCAGCGTCGGATGGCCTCGAAGGCCTTCTCCACGTCGTGGGTCACTTCCTGGTTGGTGAAGCCGGCGTACTTGGCGGCGAACTCGGCGGCGAAGGGCCGGATGGGAATCCTGTCCGGCTTCTCGTTCTGCATCGCCGCGACGTAGCGCGCGAGGCGTTGCTCGTAGAGTCGTTCCATTCCCTCGGACATGCGGGACCCCCTTCGTGGCTGCCGTGACAGGCGCGGGCGGCCCTCGCCGGCCGCCAGGCTCGCGGTATCATACGCCCCTCCGCCCGGCCCGTCAAGACGGCCGCCGTCTCTTCCTGCTGGGAGGGCGTGCGCCACGGCCGACGGGAGCCATCGGTCCTATCGGTCGCATAGGTCCTATCGGTGGCGGGCGACCGTCCTGCCGAAGGCAGGCGTGGCTCCCAAAGTAGCCGTCACACTCCGTGTGAGGTCTACAGTGGCCCACCGACGGATGGAGCGCTCTGGTCAGTCAGAACGCTGGCCGCGCCCGAAGGCCTGCGGGAAACGGCTGTAGCCCGCGAGGTCGAAGGGCTCGGTCGCCACGGCCCAGGGCGGCGCGTCGCCCAGGTCGCTGGGCAGGCAGCCCGCTTCGGCGCAGCGGACGAGCAGCTCGTCGAGCCCGGCGACGACGGTGCGGGCCTGGTCGGTGCCCGCGTCGATGCGGCGGGCGTGCTCGGCCGCGATGCGGTGGATGCGGCGGCTGCTCTCGTGGGCGCCGTCGAGCGCGAGCACGAACTTGCGGGTCTCGGCCAGCGGGCAGCGCAGCAGCGACCCGTCGCCGGCACGCACGGCCTCGACGAAGTTCGCTACCATCTGCGGGCGGCCCGCCCCCTTGTCGCCCGCGACCGGCTCCGCGGTGCCGTCGGCGAGGCGGATCGTCCCGCCGCGCCACATCTGCCACTCGGCGCGGCCCCCCTCCGCCTCGACGGCGATGGCGGGGCCGAAGCTCGCCGCGGTGCAGTGGCTCGCGAGGAAGCGCGCCGTCGGGCCTTCGGCCGTGCGGATCTCGATGGCCGCCGTGTCGTGCGACTCGACGGGGCCGGCCGCGTAGAGCTCGGCTCGCACCGACGTCGGCGTCGCCAGCCGACCCGGCGCGGGCGAGGCGAGGAACAGCATGTTGGTGACCTGGTGCGCCAGGGCGTTCATCGCG
Organism: uncultured bacterium; assembly: GCA_965603035.1. Lineage (GTDB taxonomy): Bacteria > Planctomycetota > PUPC01 > DSUN01 > DSUN01 > CAZDNN01. The sequence continues at coordinate 575 of CBFDBL010000698.1, read as the reverse complement.
GGCCCGTCGAGCGCCCAGGCGTCGCCGACGCGCAGGCGGCCGGCCCAGCCGTTGCGCGCGTAGTACCCACGGTCCCGCGGCCAGCCGGCGTGACACGTCAGCGACCGAACCTGGCCGAGGGCGCCCGAGACGGCCCGGTCCTCGAGCAGGCGGATGTCGCTGCCGTGGAGCGCCTGGAAGCCGACGAGGCAGAAGCGGCCCGTCCGCGCGAGCGCGGCGAGCATCGCGTCGAGCTCCTGCACGGTCGCCGCGGGCGGCTTCTCGAGGTGGACGTGGAAGCCGGCCTCGGCGGCGGCGACGGTGAGCGCGGCGTGGGAGGGGATGCCGGTCGCGATGTAGACGGCGTCGCAGCGGCCGCGCAGCGCGTCGAACATGGCGAGGGCGTCGCCGAACAGCTCGGCGCCCGCAGCCGTCAGCGCCGCGGCACGCTCGGGGAACGCCTCGAAGCGCGCGTCCGCCGCGCCCACGAGCCGGCAGCCCGCCTCGTCGGCCACCCGCCCGATCACCTCCACCAGCTCCCAGCCGTACCCGCCAATGCCGACGATCGCGAGACGAACCATCCGATGTGCTCCTGC
>CBFDBL010000697.1:0-3475 GCA_965603035.1 uncultured bacterium | reverse complement strand
CGCCAAGACGAAGGGAACCCTCGTACCTCTCGCACCTCCGTCGCCCAAGGCGTGCTCGCCTTGCGCCAGCCCATCGGGAGATCCCACGTGGCCAATGGAAGCATGACCGCCCGCGAGCGCTGGCTCGCCGTCCTGGAGGGCCGCCTGCCCGACCGCGTGCCGATGGACTACTGGGCGACCGGCGAGGGGACGGCCAAGCTGGTCGAGCACCTCGGCGTGGCCAATGCCGACGAGGTGATGGAGCGGCTGCACATCGACCGGCCGCTGTCCGTCGGCCCGCGCTACGTCGGCCCGCCGCCGAAGGAAGGCGAGGACATCTGGGGCTGCCGACACCGGCAAGTCCACTACGAGACCGGCGTCTATAGCGAGTGCATCCACAACCCGCTCGCGCACTGCAACAGCGTGGCTGAGATCGAGGGCACCTACGCCTGGCCCGAGCCCGACTCGTGGGACTACGCCGACATCCCCAGGCGGGTCGAAGGCCAGGAGCACCGGCCCATCCGCGGCGGCGGCTCCGAGCCGTTCCTGCTCTACTGCAAGCTCCGCGGACTCCAGCAGGGCTTCATGGACCTCGTCGAGCACCCCGACATGGTCCACTACGGCCTCGACAAGCTCTTCGGCCTGGCCTACGAGCGGACCCGCCGCATCTACGAGGCCATCCCGGGCAAGGTGCTCATCAGCTACGTCGCCGAGGACCTGGGCTCGCAGGAGAGCCTGCTCGTGTCGCCCGCCCAGATCCGCGAGTTCCTGCTCCCCCGCATGCAGCGGATGATGGACCTGGTGCACTCGGCGGGCGCCTACGTCTTCCACCACAGCGACGGCGCCGTGCGGCCCATGCTGCCCGACCTGATCGAGGCGGGCATCGACGTGCTCAATCCCGTGCAGTGGCGCTGCGCCGGGATGGACCGCGAGGGCCTCAAGCGCGACTTCGGCGACCGCATCCGCTTCCACGGCGCCATGGACAACCAGCACACCCTCCCCTTCGGCTCCGTCGACGACGTGCGGCAGGAGGCGGCGGACAACATCCGCATCCTCGGTGCTGGCGGCGGCTACATCCTCGCCCCCTGCCACAACATCCAGGCCGTCGGCCCGCCCGAGAACGTGGTGGCCATGTACGAGGCGGGCTACGAGGGCGGGTGGTATTAGGCTCGCGGCGCGTCGCGCCGGCTCGCGGTTCCAGGTTCCGGGTTGCGGGTTTCGGGCTCCGAATGGCCACGACGCCCCCTGCGCGATGTCCGGAACCTGAAACCCGGAACCTGGAACCACCCTCCACCGGCCCGCCGCCTCGCCGAACACCCGTCGTCGCGCTTGACGTCGCCGGGCCTTTGCGGTAGCATACGCTTGCCCTGAACGAGGGCATCCCTAACAGCTCATCCAGGGATCGGAGGCACAGTCCCATGGCTAAGCACCGCTTCGCGCTCATCGGATGCGGGATGGTCGGCCAGCACCATATCACGGCGATCGGCGGCGTCCCGAGGGCCAAACTGGTCGCGATCTGCGACGTGCGCGAGGCCACGGCCAGGAGCTTCGGCGAGGCCAACCGCGTCCCCTGGTTCACCGACCACAAGGCGATGCTCGCCGCCGTGCCCGACATCACGATCGTGAACCTGTGCACGCCGTCGGGCCTGCACATGAAGCCTGCGCTCGACGTGATGGCGGCGGGCAAGCACTGCGTGGTCGAGAAGCCGCTTGAGATCGCGCTCGACAAGTGCGACAGGATGATCGACGCGGCCGACCAGGCGGGGGTGCTGCTCGCGACGATCTTCCCCAGCCGCTTCGGCGACGCGGCGATCGAGCTCCGCAAGGCGCTCGGCCAGGGCCGCTTCGGCAAGCTCACGATCGGCGATGCCTACGTCCGCTGGTGGCGCGACCAGGCCTACTACGACAGCGGCGGCTGGCGGGGGACCTGGGAGCTCGACGGCGGCGGCGCGCTGATGAACCAGAGCATCCACGCCGTGGACCTGCTCCAGGCTTACATGGGCGACGTGAAGGCCGTCACCGCGGTGAGCGGCTGCATCGCGCACGAGCGGATCGAGGTGGACGACGCGAGCCTCGTGGCCGTCGAGTGGGCCTGCGGCGCGCTCGGCGTCATCCAGGGCACCACCGCCGCCTGGCCGGGGCTCGACAAGCGCATCGCCATCTCCGGCACCGACGGCACCGCCATCATGGACGAGGAACAGCTCACCACCTGGGACTTCCGCAAGCCCCGCGCCCGCGACGCTGCCATGCTCGCGAAGCTGGCCGAGGTCGATCACGGCAGCGGCGCCTCCGACCCCATGGCGTTCAGCCCCGAGAACCATCGCCGCCAGCTCGCCGACCTCTGCAAGGCCATCGAGACGGGCGGCACGCCGCTGGTGGATGGCCGCGAGGGCCGCAAGAGCGTCGAGATCATCCTCGCCGCCTACAAGTCGGCGGAAGCAGGCCAGCGGGTCGCCCTGCCCGTCCTGGCGAGCTACCGCCCGGGGAAGAAAGGCTTCAAGTCGCAGAGCGACTAACACGTCAGAGAAAGGATCGAGCGCATGTTCAAGCAGGCCGTGTTCGGAGACGAGGTTTCCCAGGATCTCGAGCGGGTGATCGGCGTGTGTAAGCGGTTCGGGCTCGACGGGATCGAGCTGCGGAGCGTCTGGGGCTTCAAGGCGCCGCAGGACATCCCGCAGCCGAAGTGTGCGGAGATCAAGGCCCGGCTCGACGCCGAGGGCCTGGCGGTCTGCTCGATCGCGTCGCCGTTCTTCAAGTGCGACATCGACTCGCCGGCCGAGATCGCCGAGCACCACGACATCCTGCGCCGCTGCGGCGAGATGGCCCACTTCTTCGGCGCCAGGGTCGTCCGCGGCTTCACCTTCTGGCGCAAGGGCGCCTACGACAAGGCCCGCGTCCTCGACCTCTTCGGCCCCGTCGTCCGGATCCTCAAGGACGAGGACATCCGCCTGGGCATCGAGAACGAGGCCTCGACCTTCATCGGCACCGGCCGCCGCCTCCGCGACTTCCTCGACACCATCGACTGCCCGCGCGTCGGCGCCATCTGGGACGCCTGCAACGTGCTCTACGACGACGACGACCCCGAGGTGCCCTACCCCGACGGCTACGAGGCCATCAAGCGACACATCTTCCACGTCCACATCAAGGACACCACGCCCAACGAGCAGGGGCAGCAGGAGTGCTGCGCCATCGGCGAGGGCGACATCGACTTCGTCGGCCAGTACCGCGCGCTCCTCGAGGACGACTACCGGGGCTGGACCTCGCTGGAGACCCACTGGCGCAAGAAGGCGCTGACCAAGGACCAGGTGGACAAGCCCGGCGGCGCCGACTACTCGTCGGGCGCCGAGGAGTCGAGCGTCATCTGCCTCGGCAACATCCAGCGGATCATCGAGCAGGTCCGGCCGTAGGCGCCGCGCCCCCGACCCCAACACTCACCAGTCCGACTCCCTCTCCCCGCGGGAGAGGGCCGGGGTGAGGGGCCTGAGGCCACAGAGCC
>CBFDBL010000696.1:0-3483 GCA_965603035.1 uncultured bacterium | reverse complement strand
CCCGTCCCCCCGCGGAGCGGAGGGACGAGCGCGCACGCGCTGCCCGCGTGCGCGCGGAGGAGTGTTACGTCAGCGCTTGCGGGCGATGACGATGAGCTCCTCGGGGTAGGCCTCGACGAGCCGGCCCTTGCCGCGGGAGGTGAACTTGCCTGTCCTGGGGTCGCGGATCTGGGGGAGGGTCTTGGAGGGGATGACCCGCTTGATGAGGTCCACAAGCTCGAAGCCGAGGGCGACGAGGATCTCGGCGTGCACCTCGGCGTTGAGGATCTCGACGCCCTTGAGCGCCGTGTTGCCGATGACGTTGCACAGGGCGCCGCCAGGCCTCAGGACGCGATGGCACTCGCGGAAGACGTCGTGCATGTCGAGGAAGTACTGGCGTGTCTCCTCGGCCTTGGCCTGGGAGCGCTCGCGGAGCGCGGCGACGATCTCGCGGCCGCTGGCGCTCTCGGCCTCGGCCTGTCCGCGGTGGCGGGCCGCGGCGGAGCCGATGAACTGGTCCTTGCTCACTGCGAGGTCCGCGAGCTGGCCGAGCCACAGGCTGGTCAGCTCGTGCAGGTTGGCGTACTCGTACGACGTGACGTAGGGCGGGCTGGTGACCACGAGGTCGATGGTGGCCGGGCGCCAGGGGAGCTTGCGCGCGTCGCCGGGCCGCACGTCGGCGGCCTCGCGCATCGCCTCGGGCAGCGCCTCCCAGAATCGGGCGTTCGCCCGCTCCATCTTCGCCAGGTGCCGCCGCAGCGGCGCCACGGGATTCGGCACGCCGTCGGCCACCTTCTTCTTGTCCCGCGTCGGCTTGCTGCTCTTCATGAGCCAGTAGCTGGCGGTCTTGAGCGCGTGGGAGAAGCCGCAGCGGAGGAAGTCGCGGATCGCCTTGGGCCTGGTGTCTTCGATGAGCGTGAGGATGCTGCCGAGCCGCTGCTGCTGGTCGCGGGGGAACCACCAGTCCAGCCGCTCCCGGCTCGAGGGTAGCAGCGGCTTGGGCGGCGTGAACAGGACTTGCATGCCCCTCGCCTGCTCGAGAAGCTGGAGGTGTGAGTTGAACTTGTCGAGCGCCTTGCGGAGGCGCTCCGGCTCGATGGCCCTCGTCTTCGCCCGGCTGGCGATGAGGGCCGCGGGGTTGATGTCGAGGCCGCGCGCCCTGCGCCCGGCCACCAGCGCCTCGACGAGGGTGGTGCCCGAGCCCATGAACGGGTCGAGCACCACGTCGCCCGGCCCCGAGTGCTCCTCGATCAGCCGCCGCGCGACCTGGGGGATGAACTTCGCGGGGTAGCGGTGGTAGCAGTGGGTGATGTAGCCCGTCTGCTGCGCCGAGCAGTCGGCGAAGGCCCAGGAGGGGTCGGCGTCGAGTTGGGCAAAGCGCTCGAGCGTGGGGTCGGCCATCGCAACGGGGCCCTCGCGGGTCGGCGGGTCCTGCCTCCCGGGCACGTCGCAGCGGCCTCACTATACCCGGTGGCTGGCGCTGGGGTCAACCGTTGCCGGCGGCAGTTTGACACGGTGGGTGGGTGCGGATAAGGTGAGCGGGATCCCCGGCGCGCGCGGGCCGCGGCGCGCCATCCCTCGCAGGAGAGCAGGGCCGATGAGAGCGATCCAGATGCTCGGCCAGAGCCGCGTCCGTCTGCTCGACGACGTGCCGAAGCCAGAGCCCCGGGACGGCGAGGTGCTCGTCGAGGTCCGCTACGTGGCGCTGTGCGGGAGCAACATCGCGCCCTACCGGGCCATCGGCCGATGGGGGAAGGGCCCGTACCCGGCACCGCCGGGCTCCGACGGCCACGAGAACATCGGCGTCGTGGTTGAGAGCCGGCTCGACGGCTGGGAGCCAGGCACCCTGGTGCTCGCGCATCCCGAGGACTACTGCGGCTTCGCGGACTTCATCCGCTCGAAGCCGCCGGGCCTGGTGGCGCTGCCGACCGAGGGCGACGTGGCGTCGCTGATCGCCGCGCAGCCGCTGGCGACGGTGCTGCGGGCGATGAGCCGCACGGGCCCGGTGGCCGGCCAGCGCTGCGCCGTGGTGGGGCAGGGGCCGATGGGCCTGATCTTCACCCACCTGCTCGGGCGGCTGGGCGCGCGCCAGGTCATCGGCATCGACCTGCTGGCGTGGCGGCTCGCCTGGGCGCGGCGCTTCGGCGCGACCGACGTGGTGGACGCCTCGGCCGACGACCCCGTCGCTGCGGTGGAGGCGCTGACCGACGGCGAGATGGTGGACCTCAGCGTCGAGGCCGTCGGCTACCCCGAGCCGCTGGCCACGGCCGCCATGCTGCCCAGGCGCTTCGGCCGACTCATCGTCTTCGGCGTCCCGAGATACGACAGCCAGGAGTTCCCCATCGAGCGGGTGTTCCGCCGCGAGATGGAGATCGTGTGCTCCGTCGGCGGCGACTGCGTGCACTACTTCGCCGACGCGGTGCACAGGATGCTGACGGGCCAGGTCGACATCACGGCCATGGTCACCCCCCGCCTGCCCTTCGACCAGGCGGAGCGCGCCTTCGAGATGTACGCGGGTCACGAGGAAGGCACCCTCAAGCTCGTGCTGGAGTTGTGAGGAGAGGAAGGGAGGAGGGAGAGAAGAGAAGAGAAGAGGATTAGCCACAGAGACACAGAGGACACGGAGCGGAGCGGAGGCGAGTAGGGCCGGGAAAGAGGGGAGGATTGGCCACAGACGCAGAGAGGACACGGAGCGGAGGCGGTCCGGGTCGGGCCGGGAGAGAAGAGGGGAGGATTGACGACAGAGACACAGAGGACGCGCAGAGAAGACGGCCTCAGAGGATGAAGCGCCGGACGCCGTCTTTGAGGAGCTTGGAGTTGAAGTTGATGAGCAGCCCCACGCGACTGCCCGTGATGCGCAGGTAGGTGAGCACCTGGGCCTCGAACACGGGGTCGTGGCGCTCGACGCTCTTGATCTGGACGACGACCTGATCCTCGACGAGCAGGTCCACCCGGTGCTCGCCGATGGCCCGGCCTTTGTAGAGAACGGGGACGATCACCTGCCGCCTGAACCTGAGGCCGGCCTCTTCGAGCTCGATGGCCAGTGCTGCTTCATACAGTGACTCCAGCAGCCCCGCGCCCAGCTCGCGATGCACGGCGATCGCGCACCCGATGATCCTCTCGGTCAGCTCGTTGATCGCTTCCACCGCACCCCCTCCTTGCCGCGCAGGGCGCTCCCCTCGAACTCCCACGCTATGGCTCTCCGTCCGCTCCGTCTCCTCCGTATCTCTGTGGTCAATCCTCTTCTTCCTCTCCCGGCCCCCAACCCTGCCGGGCTCCGCTCCGTGTCCTCCGTATCTCTGTGTCCGATCCCCTCCCCTCTTTCGCCGGATGGCCTCGCCGCTCTGGACTCTCTGGAACTCGCTGGGGTCGCCGTCGAGGGTGCCGACGACGTTGACGGGGCTGGCGGGGGCCTGGCCGAAGAAGATGCAGAAGCAGTCGCCTGGTGGCCAGAAGGCGATGGTGCCTGGCGGGACCTGTGCCTGGGCGTCGTCCTCGTCGCAG
>CBFDBL010000695.1:0-3485 GCA_965603035.1 uncultured bacterium | reverse complement strand
ACCCGCGTCCTCCTCCACGTCCTCGACGCCGCGGGCGTCGACGGCACACCGCCGCTCGACGCCTTCCACACCCTGCGCGAGGAGCTGACCCTCTACGGCCACGCGCTGCCCCAGCGCCCCCACCTCGTCGCCGCGAACAAGATCGACCTGCCCGACGCCCGCGCCGCCATCGACGAGCTACGCAAGGCGCTCGACGTCCCCGTCTTCCCCATCTCCGCCGTCACCGGCGAGGGCCTCCCCGCCCTCCTCGCCGCGCTCGCCGAGGCCGTGGGGCAGGCCCGCGAGGCCGAGCAGGCCGAGCCGCGCGAGCCGCGTCCCTAACACTCGAGCAGGGAATCGTAGAGGCCGGCCAGGCCCCGGAGGAAGCGCTCTTGGGTGAAGCGGCCGGCGACCCGCTCGCGGGCCGCGGCGCCCATCGCACGGCGCAGGTCGGCATCGGCCAGGAGCTTCGCCACACCCTGCGCGACGGCGGCGGCCCGGCCCGCCGGCACGAGCAGGCCCGTGCGCCCCTCCTCGACCGCGTCGCAGCAGCCCGTGACGTCCGACGCCACCACGGGCACGGCACAGGCCATGGCCTCGAGGAGCGAGTAGGGCAGCCCCTCGTAGTGCGAGCAGAGCACGACGGCGTCGAACGCCGCCACCAGCTCCGCGGCGTCCGCGCGGTGCCCGAGCAAGCGGACAGGCATCGCGGGCGACCAGAGCACCGGCTCGCGGGGCCGCTCGGCGCCCGTCGCGACCCGCAGCGCGGCGTCGGCGACGGGCGGGCGCAGCGAGCGGAGGTAGGGCAGGTTGTCGGTCGCGCCGACCATGAAGAGTCGGAGCTGGGGCAGGCTGGCGAGCAGCGCGTCGCAGGCCGAGAGGAAGGTCTGCACGTCCTTCTGCGGCGTGATGCGGCCGACGAGGGCCACGGCGAGGTCCGCCTTGCCGAGGCCCAGCTCGCGGCGGTAGCGTTGGCGGAGAGCCGCCGGCTGCTCGGCCGGCAGCGCGATGCCGTTCTCGACGACGGCCAGCTTCGCCCCGTCGCACAGGCGCGCGTCGAGGGCGACGCGGCGCTGGCTCTCGGCGACGAGCACGACGCGGTCGCACCAGCGCGCCGCTCTGCGCTCGAGGGCGCGGTAGAGCGGCCCCAGCCGAGTGTCCACCCGCTGGAAGGGGAAGCAGTGGGGCGTGTGCAGCACCGCCGGCACCCCGGCCCGACGCGCCGCGAGCCGCCCCAGGAACCCCGCCTTCGCACAGTGGGTGTGCACGACGTCGTAGCGTCCCGCGCGGATCAGGCGCGTGAGCCGGCGCAGCGCCGCCACGTCGGCCAGCGGCGCCGGACGCCGCAGCATCCGCACCCGCTCGACCGGGATCCCCTCGTCACGCAACGCCTCGAGCATCGCGGCCGAGCCGGGGTCGCGCGCGGCCGAGCAGGCCAGGTGCACGTCGAACCGCTCGCGGTCGAGCCCGCGCAGGAGCTGGAGCACGTGCTTCCACGCCCCGCCTACGCTCGCCTCGAGCACCTCGAGCACCTGGATGCGTCGCATGCCCATCGCGCTCCTGTCGCCGGCGGATAGTACCAGAAAGAACGGGTGGACGCAACATGCCGGCACTTGACACCCCGCGCCGCCGGCGCCGATAATGGCCGCCATCCACAGGGGGGCCACACGGAGGAACCGCGATGGCGCAGACAGAGGCCACCAGGCCGGGCCGCGGCGTGCTCGGGCGGATCGGCGAGTGGGTGCTGAAGCTCCTCGGCCTGTTCGTCATCCTCGAGCCCATCTGGATGCTGCTGCCCTTCGCCGGATTCCTCTACGGCTCGGTGCTGCACATCCAGACCCTCAACCGCAACCCCAGCACGGCGTGGCTCACCCACTTCGTGTTCCCCGTGCTCACCGGCGGCTGGCTGGGGCCGGTGCTTGTCGCGATCGGCTTCCTGCTCTTCTGCATTGGCGCGGGACAGATCTACACGGCGAAGATCCGCAGGAGCGGCCTGGTGACCGGTGGCCTCTATCGCTTCGTGCGGCACCCGCAGTACATCGCGCTCACCCTGTTCGGCATCGGCATCCTGCTCACCTGGGGCAGGAGGATCACCTTCATCGCCTTCTTCTTCATGATGTTCCTCTACTACTACCTGGCCAAGAGCGAGGAGCGCACCTGCATCCGCCTGTTCGGCGATGCCTACGAGCGCTACCGCGAGCACACGTCGTTCATCATCCCAGGCGACCGTCTGCTGCGTCCGCTGGGCGCCCGCCTGCCGAAGGCCAGGGTGCCGGCTGCGGTGCGTGTGACCGCGGCCTTCGCGATGGCCGTCGCCATCTGCTTCGGGCTCATGTGGCTCATCGCGACCGTGAAGGGGGGCGTGCAGGCAGCGCCCTATCTGACCGCGACGGTGCCACTCGGGCCGGCGGTCGAGCCGGCGGCGACGCTGGCCATCACCGCGGGCGAGACGGCGGGCGTGCCCTACGCGATGGCCGGCCGCGTGGCCGTGGTGCGCGGGCCCTACCGCAACGCCGCGGCGCCGGGCTTTGCCGAGCGGGTGCTCCTGCGCCTGCGGCAGTCGGAGGCGCTCAAGAGCTACCTGGCCTTCCTCGACGAGGAAGGCGGCGACGTCGCCCTCGTCTTCTGCGCGCCCTTCGTCAAGCCCGACAAGCCAGGCACGCCGGGCATGTTCGCCGGCGGCGGCCCCAGCGGGCGCGGGCCGGCCCCCGACCCCTCCGGCCCCGATCGCGTGCGCCTGATGATCCTGCGATGCACCCTGGCCGAGGGGGCGACCATCCCCGACGCCTTCGCCGACCCGGCGAAGCGGCAGATCCGCGGGGCCTGCTTCGCGCCCGTCAACCTCGCAAGGCCCGAGGGCGAGGACATCGTGGAGGGCAAGCTCTTCAGGCCAGGACGCAAGTTCCCAGGCGAGCAGCGATGGAGCTTCTTCATGAAGCAGCTCGCCGCGCGCAAGGCATTCGCCCCGAGCGGAGCCACGGCGGCCGTCGTGCCGGGCCGGGCGGCGAGCGCATCGCTCGTGCTCGTCAAGGCGCCCATCTTGAGGACGCGGCTCGACCCGCCCTTCGCCCAGGAGATTCTCGACCGGCTCGTCGCCTCCGCCACGTTCCGCGACCAGATCCGCAGGGCGGGCGCAGGGGGCCAGGTGGTGCCCGTCGCCTTCCCGCGGCCCGGGCCGAACTGGTATCAGGCGCACCATGGGAAGCCGCAGATCAGCCTCTTCGTCATCCTCGCACGACTCGCCGAGGGGGCCGGCGTGCACGAGCTGTTGCACGCCGACCGCCGGGAGCTGCTCGGCGCCTTCACGGCCGAGATGGATTTCAAGATCGAGGCGCCCGAGGACTCCGTGGGCACCGTGGCGACGATCGGCCCGCGGCGCGACCTCGAGGAGCGCTGGCGCTTCTTCCTCAGCGGCGTCGGGGGCGGGGGGCTGCATCACCACTGAGCGCGGCGGCGGTGGTTGCGAGGCTGGCGGGCGGCGCGCTCGGTGCCGCGCAGGGCCTCTT
>CBFDBL010000694.1:0-3500 GCA_965603035.1 uncultured bacterium | reverse complement strand
AGGTAACAGCTATCCGCTGTTACCTGAACGGATCGAGAATACCACATGGGGAGGGGGGGGCCGTCAAGGCACCGGCAGCGGATTGCACACTTGCGCAAGTGTGGAACTACCATCCCCATGGTTCCAGGGAGCCGCGTTGCGGAGAGCAACGGCGGTCGGTATACTCGTGCGGACGGTCGCGTGGCCGGCCGTCGCACCGCTTTGTCACGGTCCTTCGAGGCCCGGCGATGAGACTGACAGTCGCGCCGATCGTCCTGCTCGCCGGCGTCGTGCTGGCCGGCGAGCCACCGAGGGGGAAGCCCGTGGCGCCGATCTGCATCAGCGGCATCTACCCACATCTCGCCGTCTTCAACGGCCGATACGACCCGAAGCGCGATACGTGGACAGGCACCGGCGGCGAGTGCGGGATCGGCGCCATCGTGCCCTGGGCGGGCAAGCTGTGGGTGATGACCTACCCCCAGCACGATACCCGCGGCGGACCCGACAAGCTCTGGACCATCGACAAGGACCTCGAGCAGGCGATGCGCCCCGAGAGCGTCGGCGGCACCCACGCGGGCCGCATGATCCACCGCGAGAGCAACCAGCTTATCATCGGCCCCTACTTCGTCGATGCCAAGGGCACCGTCCGCGCGGCCGACGTCAAGAGCAAGCTGGTCGGCCGCATCACCGCCATCGCACGGCATCTCACCGACCCGGCCAACCGCGTCTACGTGTTCGACATGGAGGGCGCGATCTACGAGGTCGACGTCCACACCCTCGGCGTGACGAGGCTCTTCGTGAAGCCCGTCCCCGGCTGGCACGGCAAGGGCGGCTACACGGGGCAGGGCCGCTTCATCATCGCGAACAACGGCGAGCGCGGCTACCGCAAGGTCGTCGAGCACTTGCAGGTCGGCGGCCCGCCCAAGGGGCGCGACGAGTGCGGGTGCCTGGCCGAGTGGGACGGCGCGACGTGGCGCATCGTCGACCGGCGGCAGTTCCTCGACGTCACCGGCCCCGGCGGCCTCCACGGCAACCCCGACGACGCGGCGCCCGTGTGGACCATCGGCTGGGACCGCCGCTCGTGCCTCCTCAAGCTGCTCGACGGCGGGCAATGGACCACCTTCCGCCTGCCCAAGGCCAGCCACACCTTCGACCCGCGCCACGGCTGGTACACCGAGTGGCCCCGCATCCGCGAGGCCGGCGGCGGGCGGTGGATGATCTGCCTCCACGGGATGTTCTTCGACCTCCCGCCGACCTTCCGCGCGGGGAGGACGGGCGGCATCCGCGCCATCGCGAGCCACCTGCGCTACATCCCCGACTTCTGCGACTGGGACGGCCGCCTCGTCCTCGCCGCCGACGATGCGTCGACCTTCGGCAACCCCTTCTGCTCCAGGGCGCAGAGCAACCTCTGGATCGGCACGCTCGACGGGCTCAAGCGCTTCGGGCCGCGGGCCGGCTGGGGCGGGCCGTGGGTCAGCGATGCCGTGAAGGCTGCCGAGGTGTCGGACCCGATCCTCGTCGGCGGGTTCGAGAAGCGGTGTCTCCACCTCTCGACGAAGGCTGGCCGTCGGGCCGCGGCCGGCGGCGCGATGCGCACGAGCGACAGGTTCGCCATCGACGGCCTGCCCGCCGAGCTGGCCGGCCTGCCTCGCGTGACCATCGCCCGCGGCGACTACCACGAGCCCGCGCCCGGCTTCGCCTTCACGGTCGATCGCCCCGTCACGGTCTACCTCGCGATGGACGAGCGCGGCAAGCCCGACCCCGGCGAGGGCTGGCGGAAGACGCCCCTGCGGCTGACCTGGGGCGGCAACTACCGCGACGTGGTCTTCGCGAAGCACTTCGCGAGGGGCCGCGTCGAGATCCCGGGGAGAACGGACACCCACGGCGGCACCGGCCACTACGCCGTGCCGAGCCTCGCCTTCCTCGAGGCCGCCGGCAAGCTCGCGGTCACCGGCCTGCCCAAGGAGCTGGGCGGGAAGGCCGTGGTCCCGACCGCTGCGCCGGCTCCCGCGCCGAAGGCTGCCGCCGCGAGCTTCACCGTCGAGATCGACCCCGACGGCTCGGGCGCGTGGGCGCCCTACAAGACCCTCGCAGTGCCCGCCAGCGGCTACGCCTGTCACCTGCTGCCGTCGGACCTGAAGGCCGAGTGGCTCCGCGTCCGCGCCGACCGCGACGGCACGGCCACCGCCTACCTGCACTGCGCGTCGCCGCGAGCGGCCGAGGGGGACGACGAGGCGATCTTCGCCGGCCTCGCGAAGGCGAGCGCCAGGGCGGGGATGTGCGCCGGCCTCGTCCGCCCCGCGGGCCACAACACCCGCCTCCAGTTCCTCGACCGCGACGGCGGGTACTGGGAGGTGGACGAGACGATGGCCTTCCACCGCGTCGAGCCCGGCCGCGCCGACGAGGTGCGGGAGATCTGCGCGATGAAGCAGGAGTTCGCCGTCGATGACGCCTCCGTCATCATGACCTGGAAGGGCCGCCGCTATCGCCTGCCGAAGGGCGCCGCCGCCTATGATGAACCCTTCGCCATCGGCTGGCCGCGCTGCGTCCGTGAGGTGCAGAGCGAGCGCTACCTGGTCAACGTCCACGGCACCTTTTACGAGATGCCGCGCGACACCGGCGTGCCCGAGCTCAAGCCCGTGGCGACCCACAACCGCGCCATCATGGACTTCTGCTCCTGGCGCGGCCTCCTGGTCCTCAGCGGCACCCGTGTCGGCGCGAGGTCCGACGGCAACACCTTCACGTCGGCGGATGGCGAGGTGAGCCTCTGGTTCGGCGCGGTAGACGACCTGTGGCGGCTCGGCAAGCCCGTCGGCCGCGGCGGCCCGTGGAAGAGCACGGCCGTCGAGGCCGGCCAGTCCTCCGCCCCCTACCTGATGACCAACTACGACCGCAAGGCCCTCGAGCTCAGTCACGACGCCGACGCCCAGGTCGCCTTCACCGTCGAGGTAGACTTCGATCACACGGGCACGTGGCACACCTACGCCGTCCTCGAGGTCGCCCCAGGCAAGACCCTCCGCCACGTCTTCCCCGACGGCTACGGCGCCCACTGGCTCCGCCTCACCGCCGACCGCGCCTGCACGGCCACCGCCTGGCTGCTTTACGAGTAGTCTCGGCAACCCGCATGGCCCGCCTGCTCCGGCCGCGGGATTGATATCGGAGTTACGTAACTCCGATATCAATCGCTGTGGTGGAGGAGTTCCCCGGGCGGACCCTCCGCCACGTCGTCCCCGACGGCTACGCCGCGCACTGGCTCCGCGTCAGCGCCGACCGGGAGTGCGCCGCGACGGCGTGGCTCCTCTACCAGTAGTCTCGCCAGCCCGCATGGCCCGCCTGCCCCGGTCGCGGGATTGATATCGGAGTTACGTAACTCCGATATCAATCGCTATGGTGGAGGTGACATTTGAGCGAAATGAGGAGTTGGGGGAGACAACCCTTCTTGGAAGAAGCGTTGTCTCCCCCAAAGCCCAATACTGTTCGGCACGGAAGTTGCTGTGACCGTGGAGGGTAGCACTCGGTGG
>CBFDBL010000693.1:0-3500 GCA_965603035.1 uncultured bacterium | reverse complement strand
TGGGGCGAAAGGCGGCCGCTGGCGGCGAAAGCTGGTGAGAAATGCGGGCTAGCGCGGGAGGCGCGCCACCCCGTACAGCACACGAGCCCGCCGCGAGACGGCCAGGGGCCATCGCGGCGGGCTCGTTCGCATCCCGCGCAACGCTCGGCGGCCTATGCGCCTGCGGCGCCCTCCAGCGCGCTCTCGATCCGGAGGATGCGGTAGGTGGTCGTCGCGCCGGCGTGCTCGAGGGTGATCTCCTCGCCGACCTTGTGGGTGGTCAGTGCTCGGGCGAGGGGGGCGGTGTAGGACATGATGCGGTGCTCGGCGTCGGTGTCCCAGAGGCCGAGCACGGCGTAGGTCGCCTGCTCGCCGGTCGCGGTGTTCTCGATGGTGACCCTCGAGCCGATGGAGACGTGGTCGGTGTGGACCATGGCGGGCTCGATGGGCCGTGCGCGGCTGAGCTCCTCGGCCATCTCGCTGGCCCTGCGTGCGAGCTGGGTGCGTTCCTCGATGGCGGTGCGCCAGTCGGCGTTGTCGCTGATATCGCCCATGGCGGCGGCCTCGCCGATGCGCTTCTCGATCGCGGGGATGTCGACGTTGACGAGTCGCTCGTGCTCGGCGCGCCGCTTCGCGATGCCGTCGGGCGTGGCGTAGATGTACTCCAGGCCCGCCGCCTCGGCCTCCTTGTGCTCCTCGACGAGCAGCTTCGGGAACTTGCGGATGATCTTGCGCTCGAGCTGGTAGGCGACCTTCTCGGTGAGCACGCTGCTCTGGCGGATGCGGAAGAGCAGGCGCGCGGCCTCCGGCTCGTTGGCCTCGGCCACGATCGCGTCGAAGTAGCGCAGCTCGCCCGCGCGGATCGCCTGGCGCAGGGCGCCCAGCCTCTCGGTCTGCTTGAAGGGGCCGTCGCTCGGGCGCCTCTCGGCCCGCAGGCGGGCCAGCTCGTCGCCCTCGCCCAGCAGCAGCTCGAAGACGACCGTGGCCCTCTTGCGTGCGACGAGCCGCCCCGTCAGCAGCCCGCGGCCGACCCAGGCGAACAGGTCGATGTTCAGCTTCGGGTCCGCGCACAGCTCGTCCACCAGGGTCTCCACGGTCGGCGGCTCCTCGTCGTCGGCGAGCGCGGCGGCGGCAGCGTCCCAGAGCTCGGAGGGCCCGCGCACCAGCACCTCGCGGCACGTGGCCTTCCAGTCGTCGGCCCGCTCGCGCAGCATCGCGAAGGCGCGGCGGCCGGCCTCCGTGGTGGCCAGGCCGTTGAGCAGCGCGATCGGGTCGTCCTGTGCCTCCAGGATCGCCTCGGGCGCCGGCAGCTCGCCGACGTCGGCCTTCAGCCGCCGCAGCAGCAGCGCCGCCTCGAACCGCTCGCCGGCGGGACCGCCGCCGCTCAGCCGCTCGGCCAGCGCCCGACAGGCGGGCGCGAGGAACGCCTCGGGGTCGGCGTCGCGGGCCATGTGGCGCGCGTAGTCGCGCAGGAGCTCCGTCTGGTGGCCGAGGTCCACGAGGCGGTCGAACCGCGCGCGCATCTCGTCCTCGTAGGTCAGCGCCTCGACGCGCAGGGTCAGCACGGGGCTGCTCCCGGCGGTGACGTCCACGTGCGGGTCCCGCCGCAGCTCGGCGCGCGCGCGGGTCCACCACTTGCTCCAGCCGCTGCTCGCGACGACGTCGCCCTCGAGCAACTGGCGCAACCCTCGCAGCGTGGCCCGGCCGTCGCGGGCCGCCAGGGCCTTGCGGACGAGGGCCGCGGGGTCCTCCTCGCTGAGCCGGCGCAGGCCCTCGAGGTCGGTCTTGCGCAGGACGCGGAGGTCGTCGGGCCTGAGGCGCTCGAAGATGCCTTCGAGCGTCTCGAGGGGCACGACGTGGCCGGGCTTGCGCTCGAAGTCGATCGTCGCCGTGACGTCGAGCGGGTGGAAGCTGACGATCTGGCCCACGCCCCAGCCGCTGGGGTGGTAGACCCAGTCGCCTTCCTCGTACGACAGCATGCGCTCGAGCGTGCGGATCGGCTCGGCGAGGTCGGTGGCGGTGAGGATGCCCGAGCGGTCGATGCAGGAGGGGGCGTGGCGCTTGGCGCGGTAGAGGTGGCGGTAGCAGTCGATGAGACCCGCCCGCACGTCCTCGTTGGCCCTCGTCGCCCGCGCGACGGCGCGCAGCAGCGGCAGCGCCTCGGCGCAGCGGCCCGCACGCACCAGCTCCGGCGCCAGGGCGAGCACCAGGTCCAGCGCCCGCTCGGTCTGGCCTTGCTCGGCCAGCCGCTCGAGCAGCGGCACCAGGGCGTCGCCCGGCACCTGCTCGGCCTCGAGCAGCTCCAGCCACAGGTTCTCCGCGGTCTCGTAGTCCCGCCTCTCGATCGCGTTCGACAGCTTCTCGACGATCTCGCTCACCCGTTGCCTCCAGAGCTCACGGCACGACGACGCGGAGCCTCCGGTCGAGCACCTCGATGGCCGCCGGGAGGAAGCCGGCGGGGTCGCCGTCCACCTGGCAGGGCACTCGCTCGTCGGCCGTGACGTGGACCGAGCGGGCGCGATGGTAGCGCGCGCCGCTCAGGCTGTGTTGCAGACCCAGCAGGAACGCCGCCAGCGCACGCAGGTAGCGCACCCGCGAGCCCCGCGGCAACACGCACACATCGAGCAGGCCATCGTCGGGCACGGCGTCGGGCGTGACGACCAGCGGCCCGCCGTAGCTTCGCACGTTGCTCACCAGCAGAAAGCCCGCCGACTCGATGGCCTCGCCCCCGTCCAGGCTCGCCCGCACGGGCGGGAAGCGGTATCGCGTCCAGGCGCGCACGAGCGGGGCCACGTAGCTCATCATCCGGATCGCGCCGTCGCGGGCCTCGTGCACCGCGCGGGCCACGGCCGCGTCGAACCCCACCCCCACCATCGAGACGAACCGCCGCGGCCCCAGCGCCGCCACGTCCACCAGCCGCTCCCTGCCCCCTGCGACCATGTCGCAGAAAGGCCCGATGCGCCTGGGGAGCCGCAGCTCCTTCGCCAGCACGTTCCCGGTCCCCAGGGGGTAGAGCGCCACGGGCAGGTCGGCCTCGAGGCCGTTCACCACCTCGTTCAGGGTGCCGTCGCCGCCGACCACGACCACCAGATCGAAGCCGTCGGCGCGCCCCGCCGCGGCCCGCCCGTCCCCGGCGCGGGCCGTGCGGCTCACCTCGAGCGCCATCCCCCGCCCGCGCAGCGCCGCCGCCAGCCGTTCGCCGACCTCCTGGCCGGCGCCGCGGCCGGCGACAGGGTTCACCACGGCAAGCACACGATGCAAGGGCGCGACTCCACGTGCAGGCAGAGTCGCATTATAGCAGGTTCCCGCGCCCCGCTCAAACACCGCGCGCCCACGCAGGGCGCTCGCTCACCACGGCAGCGTGAGAATGGCCTCGACGAGGCCGGGGGCGTCGATCTGGAGTCGTCGGTTGCTGTTCACGTCGAAGCCGAACACGTCGAAGGCCGGCCCGGTGACCGAGGAGGCGGCGCCGCCGCTGTACGGGTCGTTATAGGTGCCGTTCAGGTTTCCGTCGACGACGA
>CBFDBL010000692.1:0-3521 GCA_965603035.1 uncultured bacterium | reverse complement strand
AAGGTCTTCAGCGATTCGGTGGGCCGCCACACCTTCTGGGCCATCGCCTCGACGACCATCGGCGCCGCGCTTCACGAGCTCGGCCACACGTTCGGCCTGCCTCATACCAACCACCCCCACGACATCATGACGCGTGGCATCGACCGCCTGAACCGCTTCGTCACCTTCGTCGAGCCGCCGCACGCCCGCCGCGGCAAGCCCTACGCCTTCAAGCCCAACGAGATCGGCTGCTGGCCGCCCATCAGCGCGGCGGCGCTCGCCCACTGCCGCCACTTCGCCCTCGACGACCGCCAGTGGAGCGACACGAACGCGACGGAGGCGAGCCTCGATACCGAGAACGCCGAGATCGTCGTCCGCAGCGACAACGGCGTGCGCTACATCGGCGTCTTCCGCAACGGCGCCACCCGCCAGTTCACCTGCCCAGGCCCCGCAGACAAGCCGGCCCCCAGGGAGGCGCGCATCTCGGCTGCCGACCTCGGCAAGCGCATCAAGAGCGATGCCTTCAGCCTCCGCATCCTCGACGCCCAGGGCCTCTGGAAGGGCGCCGACATGGCGACCCTGCTCGCCGGCCCATCGGTCCGGGCCTGGCGCTTCGCGGCCGTCACACAGCCCTGGCGCGACCACAACGCGTTCCCGACCGTGGACGCCAGGAAGCTCGACGAGATCGTCGCGTCTGCAAAGGGCCAGGGTCTCGTCACGTCGCCGCAGGGCTTCGTGGACTTCCTGCCCCGCTTCCCCGGGCGGGTGCGGGCGAACGCGGCGGGCTATGTCGTGCGCACGGTCCGCTGCGAGCAGGCGCGCAAAGTGAAGATCCTGACGGGCAGCGACGACGCCCTGCGGCTATGGCTGAACGGCAAGCTCATCCAGAAGGTGCTGGCCCTGCGCGGCGCGGCGGCCGATGCGGAGTCGGTCACCGTCGAGCTGGCAAAGGGAGAGAACACGCTGGTGGCGGAGGTCTCGAACGGGATCGGCGGCTGGGGGCTCTATCTGCGATTCGAGGACGACAAGGGGGCGCCGCTCGAGCTCAAGGGCGACGGCAGCCTGGCCGTGACCGCGACCGACCCCAAGCAGAAGATCCGCGCGCTGCTGCGAGGGGGGTAACGGGGCACATGGCGGCTTCCCTCTCCCCGCGGGAGAGGGTTAGGGTGAGGGGAGAACCGGAGAAGAACTGCCCGCTCGCGAGTCTTGCACTCATTCTCCCTCACCCCTGCCCTCTCCCAGTGGGAGAGGGAGTCGTGGCTACCCCTGTTCGAGGAGCATCCGCAGGCGCCTGGCGCTCTGGATCATCGAGCGGACGGTGTGGTAGCTGATCTTCCAGGCGTGGCCGAGGTAGTCCCACAGCACGGTGCCGTTGCGGTCGCACAGGGCGTACCACTCGCCGACGCCGTGGTTGATCATGTGGTCCCACACGAAGTCCATCGTGTGCGTGAAGGCGTCCCAGTACTTGCG
Source organism: uncultured bacterium (assembly GCA_965603035.1). GTDB lineage: Bacteria > Planctomycetota > PUPC01 > DSUN01 > DSUN01 > CAZDNN01. Next base: position 2,072 of record CBFDBL010000692.1, on the reverse strand, counting down.
GTCGCCGAAGAGCAGGCAGGCGTCGAGCATGCCGACGAGGACCTCGGCCTGCTGCCAGAACTCCTTGTGAAGGTCGCGGGCGGGGCCGTCGGTGGGTCCTTCGACGTAGACGCCGCCGTTCTCGGGGTCGATGCCGTAGGCGACGGCGTGGTCGTAGAGGGTGCGGATGGGGTCGAGGTAGGGGTCGATGGGGTCGCCGAGGACGTCGGCGGTGTGCCGCAGGAGCCATGCGAGCTCGACATTGTGGCCGAACGACGTGTTGTTGAGCGGGCGTGGCTTGCCGCCGAAGTCGCGGTCGGAGCCCCAGACGTTGCGGAACATGATGGCCTCGAGCGGCAGGAAGTCGAGGGCGCACTGTGCGATGCCGCAGCCTGTCTCGGGGTCGAGCATGCGGTCGAGGAGGATGGCGACGACGTCGCGGAGCTTGCGCTCGTGGAGCGGGCTGCGCGTCATCTCGACGAGGTTGGTGAGGGCTTCCATCATGTGCATGTGGATGTCGAGGCTCTTGCGGTCGCCGCCCCAGTGGCCGCCGGGCTTGGGGGACCAGTCGCGGTGGAGCATCTCGTAGTAGCCGCCGTAGCGGGTGTCGGTGGCGCCGCACTGGACGGCCTCGAAGGTCCTCAGGGCGTAGTCGCGTGCGAGCTCGCCGCCGCCGGCCAGGGCGAGCTCGCTGGGCGCGTAGATCCCGAAGCACTGGCCGTACATGATCTTGCTGTCGTCGGTGACGCTGCCCTCGCGGTCGGCCACCCAATACCAGCCGCCGTGATCCTTGTCCCAGAAGAACTGGATGAGGAAGTCGAGGCCCCGCTGCGCGATCTCGAGGCAGCGGCCATCGCCCAGGCCGGCGCGGTGGGCCGAGGCCATGGTGAAGACCATCCGCTCCTGGCACAGCAGGGTCTTGGTCGTTTCCCCGGTCGGCTTCCCGTCGCGATCGAAGTATGTGAGGAAGCCGCCGTACTCCTCATCGACCGAGCTCTCGATCCAGAAGGGGAGGAGTTTGGCCCTGAGGTAGACGTCGATGCGGTCGAGGCGTTCGGCGATCTCAGCCTTCGGCACGCCGGGGACAGGCATGGCGGTCCTCCTTGAGAAAGCTGCGGGTCCGCTCGGATTGTAGGCGCTCGCAGAGCCCTGTCAACGTCGAGGCGCTTGAACGAGCGGGCGGCGGCGAGTAAGATGCCGCGCGGTTTCGCTGGGCCGGGAGGGTATCGGAGAGGACACAGCAGTGGAGACACGGCGGCAGTCGCGACGGGAGTTCCTCGGCGGGTCAGTGGCGTCGGCGTTGGCGTTCGCCGTGGTGCCCGGGTGCGTGCTGGGCGGGCCGGGTCGGCAGGCGCCGAGCGACAGGCTGAACGTGGCGGGCATCGGCTGCGGCGGCAAGGGCCACCGCGACGTGGCCGGCATGGCCGGCGAGAACGTGGTGGCGCTGTGCGACGTGGACGAGGGGCGGGCCTCGGGCTCGTTCCGCCGCTTCGCGAAGGCCCGGAAGTTCGCCGACTTCCGGGTCATGCTCGACCAGATGGGCAAGGACATCGACGCGGTGACCGTCTCGACGCCCGACCACGTGCACGCGCCGGCGGCGATGATGGCGATGGGGATGGGCAAGCACTGCTTCTGCCAGAAGCCGCTGACCCACTCGATGTACGAGGCGCGGATGATGGGCGAGCTGGCGCGCAAGCAGAAGGTCGCCACCATCATGGGCGTCCAGGGCTTGTGCACCGAGGACCACCGCCTGCTGCCCGAGTGGGTGTGGGCCGGCGTGCTCGGCCAGGTGCGCGAGGTGCACATCTGGACCAACCGGCCCATCTGGCCCCAGGGGATCGACCGCCCGAGGGACACGCCGCCCGCGCCCCAGGGCCTCGACTGGGACCTGTGGCTCGGCCCGGCGCCGCACAGACCCTACCACCCCGCCTACATGCCGTTCAAGTGGCGCGGCTGGTGGGACTTCGGCACCGGCGCGCTCGGCGACATCGCCTGCCACGCGATGGACATCTTCTTCTGGGCGCTCAAGCTCGGCGAGGCGAAGATCTTCGAGGTCGAGGCGGTCCACTCGGGCTGCAACACCGAGACCTACC
>CBFDBL010000691.1:0-3530 GCA_965603035.1 uncultured bacterium | reverse complement strand
TTGTGCCAACGCGAGCCGAGCCGGCACGCCCAAACGAGTTTGGGCGTGGCACCCCCGGGTCGCCAGCGTTCTTGCCCTTGTTGTGGCCTTGCGCCTCGCCGCCGCGGCCGAGTGGTTCTCGCCGAAGATGGCGGCGGGCGACTTCCGCCCCCTGAGCGGCCAGTCGTTCATCGTGGACATCTCGAAGGGCTGGCCCGTCCTCGCCCGCCCGTCGCGCCTGCTCGCCACCCCGCGCGGGAAGTTCCCGCCCGCCTACGCCGGCGAGACCGACGCCATCCTGACCGTGGACTTCGGCGGCGCGCCGCCCGCAGAGCCCAAGGTCCACCGGGAGGGCTGGGTCTCAACCCGCATCGCCTACACGCTGGGCAGCAAGCAGGGCTATGCCGCCGTCACGGTGTCGCGCCTGTCGCCCGCGGCGCTCGTCCACTCGACCGACAGCCGCGTCGTGGTGTTCCGAGCCCGCGGCCTCCAGCACTACCTGCCCGACAACGAGCCCTGGATCCTCACCTGGTTCGGCGACGCCTCGCCCATCCTCGGGTACGTCGAGCCGCGCGACGTCGGCAACAGGACGGGCGTGGACAAGCGGAGGCTCACCAGGGAGGCCGCCCAGCGGCTCGACCTGCCGCTCCTGTTCCGCCTCGAGCGCAAGCCGACCGCCGGCGAGGTCGACCCCAACGTGGGGCTCACGCTGCGCTATGCTGGCCCGATGGGCAAGGTCGCTGTCATGCCCCTGATGGGCGCTCGCGCCATCACGCCTAATGAGACCGAGGCCTGGGGAGCGAGTCCCCCCGACCAGGTCATCAAGCAGTGTCGGCTGTGGTCGGACCGCCTGGCCGATGTGCCGGTGGACGTGCTCGAGACCTGCTCGGTAGACGCGGGCAACGACGCGGTCACCGTCCGGCAGGCAATCGAGTGGGACCACTTCAAGGCCAGCCGTGCGATGCCGGTGACCGAGGCCGCGCCGCTGCCGCCCATGCTCGCCCTCGCCGTGGCGGGCGGCGCGCCCGTCCGTTTCTTCAGGAGGGGTGCCGAGCTCAAGCCCGTCGATGCCGGCTGGATGGACACGGCGGGCAGCGCGATGCTCCTCAACGGCGGCGACTACGAGTATCGCATCGGTGGCCTCGACACGATGCTGCGGCCCAGGAAGCAGTCGGGCGCTGTGGCTTCCGAGGCCAAGGGGCTCCAGGCGAAGCTGGAGGAGCACGTCGGCGCCATGGTCGAGGCCGGCCACCTCGCACCCCTGCTCTACATCTACGGCGGCATCGGCGGCACCCGCTTCGCCCACTACTACTGGCTCGGCTCCCCCGAGACGGCCCACGCCCTCGCCGTGGCCTTCCCCTACCTCTCGAAGCCGCTCCAGGCCAGGGTCAAGGCCTACCTGAGGGCCGAATGGAAAGCCTTCCCGCCCTTCCAGATCGACAACGCCTGGTACGAGAAGGGCGCGCCGCGCGCCCCGTACGCCATGCCGTGGCAGGACATGTCCCGCCACACGCTCCTGCCCCGCGAGCGCGACAAGCACTACCGACGCCAGTGCTTCCTCTTCGACCTCTACCGCGCCTGGCAATACCACGAGCTGACCGGCGAGCCGCCGGACCCGAAGCTCAAGGCCGTCGCCACCAGGCTCGTGGCCGACCTGGTCGCGAAGCAGGACTGGGCGCTCATGGGACCCGTGCGGCTCCACACACCGCGCGATCGTCACTGGCTCCGCTACTTCACTCTCCAGGGCCAGGCGACGTACAACACCTGGCTGGCGGGCGCCATCGGCTTCGTGCGGCTCGCCCGCAAGTTCGGCTGGACCGAGGAGGAGCAGCTAGGCATCTACCTCGTCGGCAAGCTGGCGCTCGCCCGCGTCGGGCAGGCCCGCTACGTCGTCGAGATGCACCGCATGGGCCTCGTGCGCGGGAAGCCCGAGGACGACTGGCGGACCCTGGCCCACATCGACGCGACCTGCGCGCTCGTCGGCTGGGGCGGGCTCGCCGCCGGCGTGCACCAGGACCAGGAGGTGCCGCCTTTCATCGATCTCGTCGAGGAGGTGGGCCGATGGCTCGGCAACTACGCGCGGCCCGCGTGCGGCATCTACCTCGACCGGCTCGACCACGACATCCCCTACTGGTATCTCAGCGAAGCCCCCAAGCTCGGCGCGACCGAGCATCGCACGTGCCCGCTTCAGCACTATAATGGCAATGTGCTCGCCCAGTACTGGGTGCTCGGCAAGCGAGGCAAGGCGTTCACCCGCTACCTCGACGCGACCCGCTTCAAGGGCGACCTCTACTGGATCCAGAACCTGGCGGCGGCGCTCGACAGCTTCGCGGCGGAAGGCAAGGAGTAGCGTCGGTGGAGTTCGAGCGAGACTACGACATCCTGGTCGCGGGCGCCGGCGTGGCCGGCATCGCGGCGGCACTCGAGGCGGCGCGCGCGGGAATGCGGGCCGCGCTGGTCGAGAAGACGATCCTGCTCGGCGGGCTCGCGACCTCGGGCCTGATCGACGTCTACCTGCCGCTGTGCGACGGCCACGGCACGCAGGTGACCTACGGCATCGCCGAGGAGCTGCTCCACGCCAGCATCCGCTACGGCCCGGGCGACGTCCCCTCGGGCTGGACGGACGGCGCGGCGACGAAGGCGGGTCGCTACTTCGCGCGCTTCTCGCCCGCCGCCTTCGCGCTCGCGCTCGACGAGATGGTCGTCGAGGCGGGCATCGAACTGTGGCTCGACACGCTGGTCTGCACGCCGGCGATGGACGGGGACCGCGTCGTCGGCCTCGAGGTCGAGACCAAGGGCGGCCGCGGCCTCTTGCGGGCCCACTGCGTCATCGATACGACGGGCGACGCCGACGTCGCGTTCCGAGCCGGCGTCCCCTGCGCCGAGGGCAGCAACTGGCTGTCGATCTGGGCCGGCCAGGCACACCTCGAGCGGGCGCAGCAGGCCGTGGCCGACGGCAGCGGCGCGCCGCTCTACGACCCCGTCCGCCTCGGGGGCGACAACACGGGCCGCGGCGCCGCTGGCCAGCCCGCCTGGCACGGCACCGACGCCCAGGACGTCACCCAGTTCGTCATCGGGAGCCGCCGCCTCCTGCTCGACCACTACAAGGCCCTCCACGCCGAAGCGGGCGCGGGCGAGCGCCGCAACCAGTTCCCCCTCACGCTCCCCTCGACGGCCCAGTATCGCACCACCCGCCGCATCGTCGGCCCGACCACGATGACCGACGCGCAGCACGGAGTGCATGTGCCTGATTCCGTCGGGCTGGTCCCCGACTGGCGCAAGGCGGGCTACGTGTGGGAGATCCCCTACGGCGCCCTGCTCCCGCGCGGGGTGCGCGGCCTCGTCGTCGCAGGGCGCTGCATCTCGTCGGAGAAGGACGCATGGGAGGTCACCCGCGCCATCCCCGCAGCCGCTTTCACCGGCCAGGTCGCCGGCCTCGCCGCGGCACTCGCCGTCCAGAACGATACCACCCCCGACCGTCTCGCCACCTGCGACGTGCAGCAACAACTGCGGACCAAAGGCATCCCGCTCCATCTCGATGACGTGGGACT
>CBFDBL010000690.1:0-3531 GCA_965603035.1 uncultured bacterium | reverse complement strand
CGGGCGGGGCGTGGCAGAGTCCACACTTCGCGAAGTGTGGACTCTGCGGGGAGCAGGGCACCACCATGCGCGAGTGCTTGCGCGGCATGCTGGCAGGAGCTGGGAGAGGGGCGTCAGGCGCCGTTGAGCGTGGCGTGGGCGAGGATGGTTCCGGCGATCTGCATCGTGTTGAGGGCGTCGGCGGAGCAGGAGGGGGGCTGAATGCCGGCGGCGACGGCGTCGATGAACTGGCGGTTCTTGGCGCGGAGGCCGCCGTAGACGTGGATCTCGTCGCTGCCGGCGACCTGGCGGGTGTCGTACGCGACGCCCTCGGTGTCGCCGTCGGCGTAGGGGTGGGCCTGGCGCTCGACCTGGCCCTCGACACAGATGCCCGGGGCGTGCGTCTCGACGCCGAAGATGCGGCGGCGGCTGGTCCACGAGCTGAGGATGCAGGCGGTCTTCTCGTGTCGTTCGGAGTGCGGCTCAGCGCCCTACGGGATCTTCCACCACTTGAAGGCCTCGTTGAGCGTGTCGTTCCAGCGGTGGTAGTCGGCTCTCGGGCAGCGGAGCTCGATGCGATGCTGCTGGCGGTCGGTGACGACGAGGTAGATGACGACGAAGGGCTCCGCGCCGCCCCCGGGGCGGGAGTAGCCTGCGAGCATGACAGCCGGGCGGCCGGCCACGCGGGCCTTCTCGTAGCGGTCGGTGCGCGTCCATCCTGGCAGTCGGCGGCATTCGGCCTCGGCGGCGTCGGCGAGGGCCTTGGAGGTGGCGAAACGCTTGGGCTCGCTCCGCGCGGTCACCGAGACCGCCTCGGCCGGGTGACGGGCGGTGACGGTGCCGCGGCCGGCGGCGATCTTCCAGCCGCCGGGCACGGAGAAGCTGGGGAGGCCGTCGAGGGCCTTCGCGGTCTGCGGCCGGTCGGCGGGGACGGGGGCCGGAGCCGGGGCGGGAGCCGACGCGTCGTCCTCGGGGATCTTCCACCACTTGTAGGCGCCCTCGAGGGTGTCCCTCCAGCGGTCGTAGTCGCCTCTTGGGCAGCGGGCCTCGAGGCGGTGCTGCCGGCGGTCGGAGACGACCAGGTGGACGATCATGAAGACCTCTGCTCCGCCGCCAGGGCGGGCGTGGCCTGCGAGCATGACGGCCGGGTGGCCGGCGACGCGGGCCTCGTCGTAGCGGTCCGTGCGCGCCCAGCCGGGGAGGCGCCCGAGCTCCGCCTCCACGGCTGCGGCGAATGCCTTGGACGTCTGGTAGCGCTTGGCCTCGCTCCGCGCGGTCACCGACACGGCCTCCCGCGGGTGGCGGGCGGTGACGGTGCCGCGGTCGGCATCGATCTCCCAGCCGCCGGGCACGGTGAAGCAGGGGAGGCCGCCGATGGCTTTCGCCGTTTGCGGCTGGTCGGCGACGGCGGGGCCGGGCGCGTCGTCTTCGGGCACCTTCCACCACTTGAAGGCCTCGTCGAGCGTGTCCTTCCAGCGGTCGTAGTCGCTCCTGTGGCATTGGAGCTCGAGTCGGTGCTGCTGGCGGTCGGCGACGACGAGGTACAGTATGCGGAAGAGCTCGGCGCCGCCCCTCGGGCGGGAGTGGCCTGCGAGCATGACGGCCGGGCGTCCTGCGACGCGTGCCTCGTCGTAGCGGTCGGTGCGCGTCCATCCTGGCAGGTGTCCGCATTCGAGCTCGGCGGCGTCGGCGAGGGCCTTGGACGTGGCGAAGCGCTTGGGCTCGCTGCGCGCGGTCACGGAGACGGCCTCGGTCGGGTGCGTGGCGGTGACGGCGCCGGCCTGGGCCTTCACCCGCCAGGCGCCGGGCACGGAGAAGCTTGGCAGGCCGCCGTGGGCCTACGCGATCTGGGTGGGTGGGAACAGCGTGTCGAGGAGGTCCTGCGGGGGCATCTTGATGCCCCAGTCGTCGAGCGCGCTCGGCGGCAGGTCGGGCAGCTCGGGGGCTGGGACGCCCTTGCCTCGCATCGCCTGGATGTCGATGAGGTACAGGCGGCCGTCGGCGCGCCACTTCCGCAGGTTCGCCTCGCCGTCACGGCACGCCTGTCCGAAGGGGATCTTGCCGCCCGCGCGGTCCCCTGCGGCGTCGGTGGTCTCGACGGGCTGGAGCCCGCCGCTCGGCAGCTTGATGACGGGGAAGACGTGGCCGTGGACCTGCGCGATCATCGGGTTGAGGCCCCCGGCGTCGCACACGCTGGCGAACAGGATGGCGAGGTCGATGCAGGTGCCGGCGCGGTTGCGCAGCACGTCGCGCCCGAACTTCACGTGCTGGCGTAGGCCGTGGCGGAACATCCAGGGGGGCGACTGGTACTGGATGCGGTGATGCCACATGAGCTCGTAGACGGCCTGCATGAAGCGTCGGGCGTTCCCATCGGATTGCGAGGCGCCGGCGCCGCGGGTGACGCGGGCGGCCATGCCCGCGTAGCGCTGCATGACGGGGTCGGTGTGGGACACGTAGGCGGGGTAGACGATGGGGGAGAGCTCGAAGGCCTCGTGCCAGGTGGTCCGCTCCTGGGGCTTGCGGAGCGAGTACATCATCTCGTTGAGGCCGAGCAGGGTGATGCGGCGGGTCTCGGCGTCCTCGACGACGGCGCCGTCCGGCCCCCGATAGGTCCACTGCACGTCGAGCGCGGTGGTCGTGGCGGCGTGGAGCTTGCGGACCTCGTGGGAGAGGATGGCGAAGAAGGGCTCGCAGACGGTCTGCGTGGGGTAGACGACGTGGCTGCGCTTCCACTCGCTCCAGTCGCTGTATCCGCGGACTCGGAAGCGCACGCGCAGGTCGCGGAGGGTGGCGGCGCCGGCGTTGGTGAAGACGGCCTTGGCGACCCACAGCTCGTCGAACTCCGGGTTGGCATATGCCTTGTAGATGCAGGTCATCAGGTCGTCGCGCAGCCGCAGGGTCAAGGGCAGGGCCACGCGGTCGCCGCCGGGGCCGCGGGGCGGGGGCATCTCGAAGACGACCCAGCCGCGGCCGCCGTCGTAGCGGATGCCGCGCGTGCCGGCGGGGAAGGTCACGCGGGTGGTGCCGGCGAGCGCCGTGCCGTCGTCGAGCTTGCCGGCGAGGGTCAGGGCGATGGCGTTGGCGGCGGGAGCGGCGGCGGTGTGGGTGTCGCCGCGCAGGAGGGGGATGTACCAGGTGGCACCGCGGTTCCGCGCGCCGCCCAGGACGCGCCAGGTGGCCTTCACCGTGCGGCGCGCCGCGTCGTAGCGCGCGTCGAGGCCCGCCGTGTGGGTCGAGTGATCGAGCATCCCCGTCCGGCACAGCAGCCGCCTGGCGTCCATCACTCCGCGGGAGAGCCGATCGTGGAGAGCGTCGGTGACGCGCGCCTCGCAGGCGACGTCGAGATCGCCGTTCGGCTTCACCGTGCAGGCCCGCGTCACGGTCACCCGCTGCGCCGCACCCGCCGCCAGCGCCCACCCCGCAACGACGGTCGCGAGCAGAGCCCACAGAGCGCGCTTCGGCCTCATTGTGCCCATCTCCCCTTCACCCGGAGCCGATCGGCCCTGTGCCGGCCCTGCCGTCGCCGTGCCAGTATAGCGTCGGGCCGCCGCG
>CBFDBL010000689.1:0-3537 GCA_965603035.1 uncultured bacterium | reverse complement strand
TCCTCGAGGTACTTGCCGGTCTCGGGGCTCACGCGCATCCCATCGCCCGTGGCCCACACGCGGATCGAGTCGTTGCCCACGGCACTGCACCTCGCTGTCGCAAAGCCGATGACGGCCAGGCCGACCCAGAGGATCCTGCGGCTTCGCATCTCCACGGTCGGGCTACCTCGCCACCGCCAGCTCCAGGCTCACCATTCTGGGCATTCGCTCGCCGGCCACGTCGATCGTGTAGGCGTGGGGCGACCTCGCGATCCGCTCGGCGTGGGTCGCCTTCCTGCGCCCCTCCTTCCACGCGTAGCGGACCGTGAATGCGCAGTCCTCAAGCACATCGGGGTTCCCCACGCGCACCGACACCCGGTTCGCGCCGGCACCCAGGCAGGGCCGAGCGAACATGTTGTGCTGGAACACGGCCTCGATCTTCACGCCGTGCAGGCCCGCCTTCGCCGTGTTGCCGGCCGTGCGGCACTCGAATCGGAACCACAGGTCGCGCATGCCGACGACCTCGTCCCGCAGGTCCACCGTCGCCGCGAGCCGTCCCGCGGCCGCGCGGCCGGCGTCGTAGACCTTCCGCCACGTCTTCTGCCCGTCGCACGACACCCAGATGCGGCTCGCGTCGTCGCGCCTGGCCCGCGCAAGCTCGGCGCTCACCGTCGCGCTCGTGTAGACGTGCGGCGTGCGCATCCTGCACACCAGGGCCGCGGGCGTCCCGGCCCGCCGGACCCGTAGAGCCGGGAGGCCCTTCTCCTCGCGAGCCCAGGCGAAGGTGTTCTCGACGAAGTCGCCCTTCGACGGTTCCCGCGCGAAGCTCGGCCCGTAGACGTGCGTGCCGTTGGCGTAGTAGCGCCCGGTCCTGACGCCCTTGACCGTCTTGACGTAGGGCCGCCAGTACGGGAAGTTGGCGGCGTCCCTCCGCTCGGCCGCGACGCCGCAGAAGTGGTGCGGCGGCAGCTCGGCCTCGGGCAGCACCTGCTCCCGATACGGCGCACCGGGCGGCGTGGTCTTGCAGTTCACCTCGCCCGGCAGATGGCTCCACAGGAAGGTCACCGCCTCGCCGCGGCGCAGCGCGAGGTCGGGCTCGTAGCGTTGCGGGTTCGGCCCCCAGGCCCGCTTCGCGCCGTGCGCGCGCCTTGCCATGAAGGTGACGTCGTCCGCGAGGTCGGCGCACTCCTTCACGTACTCGGGCTTGTCCCTCGCGAAGCGCGCGGCGTCGTCGCGCAGCACCGTGCGGCAGGGGACGAAGGCCGGCGACGCGCGGTCCTCCTCGACGGCCTGCGTCAGCAGCGAGGGATCGGCGGCGATGTCCTGGAGCGAGGCGATCGTCTTCCCGTCGCGGCGGTAGACGTACGCGCCGATGAGCGGGTCGAACCAGTGGCACCCGCCGTCGTACTCCGCCTGCGCCGTGCAGTGCCCCGGCACGCCCCAGCAGAGGCTCTCGATGCCCGCCGCCCGCCACAGGTCGACCAGCACCAGCGCCTGCTGCGAGCACAGGCTGTAGCCGTAGGTGTTCAGCAGCCGCAGCGTGTCGAGGTCGTCCTTGGGATCGAGCCGCTCGCTGCGCTGGGGGTAGTGGAACATCATCCGCCGCACGAAGCCGAACAGCGCGACGGCCTTCTCCTGGTCGCTCATCGTCGGCCTGCACACGTCGGCGACGATCGACTCCAGGCTGTGGCAGTCGACCGACCTGTCGGTCGCGACGCGCGGCGCGACCACCTGGCCGGCCAGCGTCGCCGTCGCCAACGGGATGCTCAAGGCCACGATCATCAGCTTCCGTCCCTCGACCCTGCATTCCGGCGGCGGATCCCCGTCGGTGTGCCCGCGAAGGCGGATGGTAGCGCCCGCCGCTCGGCAGCGCAAGCACATCGCACATGCCCCCTTGCCGCGCGGTTGACGGCAAGCCGCCGCCATGGTATCCATACGGGGGGAGCCGCCGGGCAGGACACAGGTCACGGAAGGAGCGGACCATGAGCGGGATTGGGCGTCGCGCTTTCCTCAGGGGGGCGCTGGCGGGCGGCGCGGGGCTGGCCCTGTCGCCCCACGCGCGGGTGCTGGGCGCGAACGACGAGGTCCGGGTGGCCGTCGTGGGCTTCCGCAGCCAGGGGCGCAACCACATACGGTGGCTGCGCGCGCTGCCGGGCGCGCGCGTCGTCGCGCTCTGCGACGTGGACCGCGACGTGCTCGGCCGCGAGGTCAAGGCCTTCGGCGACCGCGGCGAGAAGGTCGATGCCTACACCGACGTGCGCAAGCTGCTCGAGGACAAGAACATCGACGCCGTCACCACGGCCACGCCCGACCACTGGCACGCGCTCGTCACCGTCTGGGCCTGCCAGGCAGGCAAGGACGTCTACGTCGAGAAGCCGCTGTGCCACAACCTGTGGGAGGGGCGCAAGATGGTCGAGGCGGCGCGCAAGTACCGCCGCATCGTCCAGTTCGGCAACCAGGACCACGGCCACAAGACCGGGCCCATGCGCCTCGACGACCCCAAGCTCGGCAAGCTCCTCGTCGCACACGCCTCGCTCAACCGCATGCGCAAGAGCATCGGCAAGGTCCAAGGCCCGCAGACGACACCCAAGTCGCTCGACTACGACCTGTGGACCGGCCCCGCACCCCTCGAGCCCCTCAGGCGCCAGCGGCTCCACTACGACTGGCACTGGGTCTGGCCCACCGGCACCGGCGAGCTCGGCAACAACGGGGTCTACCCCCTCGACGCGCTGCGGGTGCGCCTCGGGCAGGCGGGCCTGCCCAGGCGGGTGATGAGCCTCGGCGGGCGGTTCCTCTTCGGCGACGACGGCGAGACGCCGAACACCCAGATCGCGCTCTTCCAGTACGAGCCCGGCCCCCTGGTCATCTTCGAGCTGCGCAACCTGCCCTCGAAGACAGGCCCGAAGACCGTCGGCTCGAAGGTCAAGTGGGAGCGCGGCAGCAGCGGCCTCCCAGGCACCGTGGGCAAGGCCGGCGACACCGGCGGACACCCCCGCCACCAAGGCCACCTGTTCAACTTCCTCGCCGCCGTCCGCAGCCGCCGGGTCGGCGACCTGCGCGCCGACGTCCTCGAGGGACACCTCTCCACCGCCCTCGTGCACATGGCCAACGTCTCCTACCGGCTCGGCGCCCCGCTCGCGGCCGACGCGGCCCGCGAGGCGATCCAGGACCGAGGCAGCGACGCCGCCGACACCTTCGGCCGCTTCCGCGAGCACCTCGAGGCGAACGGCGTGGACTTCGCCACGGGCAAGGTGATCGTCGGTCCCTGGCTCGAGATGGACACCCGGCAAGAGCAGTTCACCGGCGCTGGCGACACGGCCCGTCGGGCCAACGAGCTGCTCCGGCGCAGCTACCGCAAGCCCTTCGTCATCCCCGAGCGCGTCTGAGCGCCGTCACCTGAGCGGGATCCTGGGAGCGCCCGTCGGTGGGCACGGGTCAGGGCCTCCTGGGCTGTGTGTCATCCACCCATGGAAGACGGCCCCACGGCGTCGTCGCCGGCGGCGCCCTTCGGGCACCCTCTCGCCGTCCACTGTCACTGGTGTTCTGGAGGCGGCAACC
>CBFDBL010000688.1:0-3539 GCA_965603035.1 uncultured bacterium | reverse complement strand
CCGGGCGGCGGGCCGCTCGGCAACAGGCCTCGCGGGGGCGGGGGCCAGGGCGTTGAAGCCGCAGAGCTTCGACTCGAGGTAGCAGCCGCAGGAGTGGGGCGGGGCGTAGACCAGGCCGTTCGAGGGCATGACGCCGTAGATGCAGCCGCCGCGCACCCAGTGGTGGGCCTCCCAGTGCTGGGTCTTGGGATCGACGAACTCGATGCCCGTGCGCGAGGCCAGGATGAACCGGTCCGTGGCCTTCGAGCGATGGCAGCGGTGGTGGAACCAGTAGGTCTTGACGTCGGGGGTGAACTCGCCTCTGACCTTGCCCGTGCGCACGTCGTAGCCGGTGAACACGCCGCTGTCGCCGCCGCCTGCGATCTGGCCCGACCAGGCGACGCCGTCGAGCACCAGCAGGTCCTCGGGCGACATGTGGCCGCCGCGATGGTGCTTGCCCGTCCACAGAGCCTTGCCCGTCGCAGCGGCCAGCGCCGTCATCGTGCGGGTGCCGCCGGCGAAGAGCACGACGTCGCGGTAGAGCACGAGGGTCGGCCCGAACCCCGAGGCGATCGGCGAGCGCCGCGCGACGGGCTCCGAGCGCCACTGCTCCTTGCACGTCCGCCTGGCCAGCGCGACGATCCGCTCGCCGTCGTGGTAGCAGACCCGCGTCGCGTCGGCCGCGAGCGCCAGCGGCGCCACGGGCGCCTTCTTCTCCCACAGCACCTGCCCGGTGTCGGCCTGGACGGCGACGATGCGCCGCGCCTGCTCGTCCCAGGCGCCGTGCTTGTTGGCCTCCCGCGTGTTGTCCCACACGTAGGCGAAGCGCTGTCGGAACGCGGGCCACGTCGAGGGGTTGGGGCTGACCATGAGGAACAGGACGCCGTCGGAGGCGATGATCTCCTCGGTGTTGGCCGTGCCCTTGTAGGTGCGCAGGGTCTTGCCGGTGGCGGCGTCGAGGGCGGTCACGGGCGCGTCGAGCGCCATGGTGACGAACACGGTGTCGCCGACGGCGACGAGGCGCCGGGGGAGCTGTGCGGGGCCGCTCTTGAGTGCCCAGCGATGGGTGTTCCACGCCGCGATGGGCCGCTTCCACAGCACGGTGCCGTTGAAGGCGTCGCGCGCGATGAGCCACCAGTCGGGCGGGAGCTGGATCGCGGCCTTCGACCCGAGGTCCATGATGTAGAAGAGCCGTCCGTTGGCGCTGACCAGGGCGCTCATCGAGGCCATGTGGTCGTGGTGGCGCGACCAGCGCGGGCTGCCGACCCACTGGAGCCGCCGCGGCGGGCCGACCACCTGGTCGTGCCCGACGGCGTTGTTGCTCGCGTCGTAAAGGTAGTGGGTCCATTCGTCGATGTTCTTCGGCCGCGGCTTCACCGCCTTCTTCCAGCCGCCGGCATTGACGTAGGCCACGCCGTTGGGCGCCAGGACGCGCATCACCTCGGCCATCGCCACCCGCGCGGGCGCGTCCATCACCACCAGGTTCACCAGGCCGTCGGTGTAGGGCAGGGTCGTGCCTTCGAGACGATCGATGGCCACGGCGCCGTAGAGGCCGAGCGAGCGGACGTGGGCGCGCGCCTTCGCGACGCGCGCGGGGTCGGCGTCGAGGCCGTGGACGAGGAAGCTGTCGCCGGCATGGAGCGCGGCCGTGAGCTTGCCGTCGCCACAGCCGACGTGTACCACGAGGCCGCCCTTCACGGCCGTCGCGTCGAGGATCCGTCGTGCCAGCTCGCCCTCGGCGGGTGCCGCAGCCGCTGCGCAGGCGGCAAGCAGCCAAGCGGCAAGACTCGCGGCAGACACGCGACGCATGCGGAGTCGCCTCGACATGGTTGTGCTCCTCACGATGAACGGGGGTAGCGCGCGACCCACTGGGACATTCGGTCGGCCCTGCGATGGCTCTCGTGTGGCCGCGGCGCAAGCCGGATGCGGCCGCGGCTGCCTGGTGGGCGGGACGGGATTCGAACCCGTATGGGGCCTGCGGCCCCCTTGGATTTTAAGTCCAATGTGTCTGCCGTTCCACCACCCGCCCGACGGCGGCAACCATTCTACCGCCCTGCCCCCCAGCCGCGCAAGCGGCGAAGGCACGCCAGGGCGGCTCTGCCGCTTGACTCCCTGCCCACGTTGCGGGTATGATCGCCCGAGTGCCAGGGCCGCCGCGCGGCGCCCTGCCTGTGCCCAAGGGCCGCATTCGGAGGGGTACGACGACCAATGCGCTCGAACCGGACCATCCAGACGATAGTTCAGGCCCTCACGCTGGTGCTCGTGGCCGCCATCTTCTTCACCATGCCCCGGCACGGCGACACGCTGGACGGCGCGGGCGGTCGCCGCGGCGCGCACAGCGCCCCCTCCCCTGCCGAGATCAAGCAGCGCTACAGGGCCTGGTTCAGCGAGAACGACGAGATCAGCACCAAGGCCCAGCTCCTGTCGGTCGGCGTGGACGACACGTGCGTGGAGGGCGCCGTCGCCCACGTGAAGCTGAACATCGAGCTGCGGTGGGAAGGCCACAACACCAACTATCCCAAAGGCCCGCTGAAGGGCGCCCCAGGCCAGCGCGGCGACACGGTCCGCTACACCCAGATGTTCAAGTACCGCCACTGGAGCAAGGGCTGGGACCTCGAGGAGCGGCGCAAGCCGGCCATCATTCAGTAGGCGACGCCCGAAGCCGCCCCACCACCTCGGCCGGCAGGATCCACTGGTCGGCCACCGGCACCCCCCACTTCCGCCACGCCTTCGCGCCAGGCTGCCCCCGCACGTAGAGCCGCGCGAAGAGGCCCACGGGCCACCCGTACCGCTCCACGTCCCGCGGCCCCAGCCACGCCGACGTCGCGTGCTCGCCCGGCGCCACCCCGTCGTAGGCCGACCCGCGGCCGAGCACGCGCACCCGCCCCCAGCGATCGCGGCACGCCACCCACAGGTCCACCGCCACGCCGTCGAGCCGCCCCGCCCGCCCCTGCCGCCACAGGGCCTGGAACTCGTACCACCCGCCCTTGCCCAGCCGCCGGCGCAGCGCGACGACGTCGAGCCCCCGCGCGTCCTGCGTCGCAGCCTGCGGCCACACCTGGCCGAGGGGCCCGGCGTGCCGCGCGCGCCGCATCGGCCGGCCCGCGAGGGCCTGCGCGCCCCGCGCCGGATCAGCCGGCCCGACCGCCACGTCGTCGAGCAGCAGGCTCCCACCCTCGGCCGCGACGCGGTACTCCAGCGGCTGGCCCGCCTGGCCGGCAAACGCCAGGGCCACCCGCGCGTAGCCGTCGCGCGGCAGCTCCTCGAGCCGCAGCGCCGTCGCGGCCAGCACGCCGCCGCCCGAGCGCGCGACCTCCAGCCACACCTGCCCCGTGCCCGACAGGCCGCGCAGCCCGAATGCCGCGACGTAGCGCCCGTCGGACGGCAGCGACGCGTCCTGTCCCCCCACGAGCCAGCGCCCCTCGCCCCGGCCGTGGGCACGCACCGAGCGGCCGCCGCGCGCCGACCCGTCGCTCGACCCGTTGCCGCTCGTGACGAACCCCTCGGCCGCGTAGACCAGCCGCGTCCCGCCCGTCGCCACCCCGTCGCCCGCCGCGGCC
>CBFDBL010000687.1:0-3575 GCA_965603035.1 uncultured bacterium | reverse complement strand
ACGAGGAAGCGGCCCGCGCGGCGCGCCAGATGGGCCGCCGGCAGGCGCTGCTGTGGGGGCTGCTGGCCCTGACGGTGATGGCGGCCGTGCGCCTGCCCCTCTTCTCGTTCCCCATGGACCAGGCGTCGGGCGCGGTGGGCTACGTGGGGCGCCGCTGGGTCGCCCGCAGGATCGTGGAGGTCCCCTACCGCGACCTGTGGGACTATGAGGCTCCGGGGACGTACCTGATGGCGGGCCTCGTGGTGCGGCTGCTCGGCCCGTCGCCCGTGTGGTGTCGGCTGGTGATGACGGCGATCGACCTGGGGACGGTGCTGCTCGTCTACTGGTTCGTGCGGCAGTGGTGCAACCGCACGGAGGCGGTCGTGGCCGCGGTGGTGTGTGGCTTCTTCAGCGGCGGGATCCTCGTGCAGGGTGGCTGCCTCGGCCCCGAGCACCCGCTGGCGTTCTGCGTCACGCTGTCGATGGTGGCGGCGCTGCACTCGAAGGGCCGGCGCTGGACGTGGGTGGCGCTCAGTGGCCTGGCCGGGGGCGTGTCTATCTGCTTCCGGCCCGTCGCCTGGGTCTACGTGGTCGCGCTGATGGTGTGGCTGGTGGCGACGAACGGCGGGTCGAAGAGCCGGCTCATGCGGTGGGGGGTCCGGCCCGCCGTGCTGCTGCTCTTCGCGGCCGTGCCGCTCGGGTGCTTCGCGCTCTACTTCTGGTGGGCGGACGCGCTGGGGGAGGCGTGGCGCGGGCTCGTGGTCCACACGTGGCGGTACCGGATGCCCGTGTTCACCTGGGAGTTCCTCCGCCGCAACCTGCGGGTGCCGTGGACGCTGGCGCCGGAGCAGGTGGCGCTGTGGCTGTTCGCCGGCGGGTGGGCCATCCACGCCTTCTCGACGGGGTTCCGGCGCGAGACGGGCCTGGTGGCCCTGTGGGGCGTGGTGTCGGTGGCGGCGGCCATGCTCGCGCGGCGGGTGGACCACGTGCACTTCCACCAGGTGGTGCCCCCCTTCGCCATCGGAGCGGCGCTGGCGCTGACGAACCCGTCGGAGCGGTTCCTCAAGCGCGACGCGCGCGGCCGGCTGGAGATGTCGAGCGCCATGCTCGCGGTCTTCGCCGTGGCACTCGCCCTGGGCTTCCTCTACGCCGAGCGCAGGGCCTACCTGGGCCGGGCCTCCCGCGTGGAGGTCAGCACCGACAAGGCCGCGGCCGAAGTGGCCACGCTCATCCGCCGCCGCACCTCCTGGCGCGACCGGATCTACGTCTGGGGCACCCGCCCCCAGATCTACGTGCTCGCCAAGCGCGGCGCCGCACACCCCGCCTTCTACAACCGCGAGCTCAACAGGGACCGCGACCCCCGCCGCAGCGTGCGCTTCTTCCCGCCCGAGGTCTACCAGGACATCTTCCGGACCCTGGAGAAAGAGCAGCCGCCCTTCGTGGTCACCACCGAGGAGTACGTGGCCGAGGACATCGACAGCCTCGGCCCCATCGCCCCCTGGTTCTACTACATGCGCGAGCACTACGACCTGTGGAAGATCGTGGACGCCGAGCCCTACTCCTTCACGATCTTCGCGCGCAAGGACCGCGTCTACGACGAGTGAGCCGCCCCCAGGCCCACCGCACCCAGAAGCGCGCCAGCTCCCACACCGCCTTGGCGATCACCCCAGGCTGCCCACACGAGGCCCGCCCAGCCATCCGGGGCACATACCCCACCTCCACCTCCGTCAGCCGACACCCGGCGTCCCGAGCCTTGATCAGGATCTCCGCCGCCATGAACACCCCCCGCGACTCGACCTCCATCGCCTCGAGCACCGGCCGCCGATAGAGGTGGATGTAGTTGAACTGGCGGAGCCGCATCCCGAACAGCAGACGCACCAGCGCGATGTTCGCCACCGACACCGCCTTGCGGAAGGCCGAGTAGTCCCGCCGATCCGACCGCAGGCCGACGACCACGTCGGCGCCCTCGGCCGCCTCGAAGTACTTGTGCAGATCGCCCAGGTCCATCGCCAGGTCGGCCGGGATGAACATCACGGCCTCGCCCGCCGCCTGCTCGATGCCGGTCACCACGCCCGAGCCCGGCCCCCGGTTGCGCTCGTGCTGGATCAGCCGGACGCCGGCGTCCTCCCCGGCCAGTGCCCGCGCCACATCCGCGGTCGCATCCGTGCTCCCGTCGTCCACGATCAGGAGCTCGTAGCTCTTCGCCAGCTCGCGCAGCTTCGCCGCCACCGCGCGCACCGTCGGCGCGAGGCTCGCCTCCTCGTTGTAGGCGGGGACCACGATCGTCACGTCGGGCTGCGGCACGGGAGCTTCCGTTCGCTCAGCGACGGCGCAGGAGGCGGGCGGGGACGCCGGCGACGACGGTGAAAGGCTCGACGTCGCGGGTCACGACGGCGCCCGCGCCGACGATGGCCCCGCGGCCGACGGTCGCGCCGGGCAGGACGATGGCCCCGGCGCCGACGTCGCAGCCGTCCTCGAGGGTCACCGGCGCGAAGGCGATGGGCGTGTGGAGGACCGGCAGGGCCAGATCGCCGGCCTCGTGCTCCGACGTCAGGACGACGACCTTCGGGCCGAGGCCGACGGCGCGGCCGACGGTCAGCCCGCCAGCGCTGTGGAGGAAGCAGCCCTGGCCGATCCACGTCCCGTCGCCGATCCGCATCAAGCCCTTGTGGTAGCCCTTGAGCATCGTGCCGTGGCCGACGTAGACGTCGTCGCCGAGCTCGATGTTCTCGGGGTGGAACACCAGCACGCCCGGCTCGAACACCACGCCGCTGCCGAGCCGGCGGAACTGCTCGGGGCGGAACTCCCCCGTGCCGTGGCTGCGCGGCGGCCGGCCGCGCGAGAGGTCGAGCTCGTCGTCACGCATCGTGCAGCAACTCCGAGACGCGGGCCACGTCGCCCGCCGTCATCCCCCGGTAGATGGGCAGCGCGAGCGTCCGCTCGAAAAGGGCTCGCGCCACCGGGAAGTCGTCGGGCGCGGTGCCGTAGGCCCGCCGGTAGAACTCGAGCACGTGGAGCGCGTAGGTCCCGATGGTGCACTCGACGCCGCTCTCGCGGAGACGGGCGATAATCGCGTCGCGGTCGCGGCCCTCGGCGACGACGACCACGTAGCTCTGGTAGATGTGGCGCCGGCCCGGCGGCTCGGCGGGCAGGGCGAGCCAGCCGAGGTCGGCGAGGGCCTCGCCGTAGGCCGCCGCCAGCTCGCGCCGCGCGTCGATGGCGGCATCGAGCTTGCCGAGCTGGACGACGCCGATGGCGCCGTGGACGTCGGACATCCTGTAGTTGAGGCCCGCGGCCACGAAGTCGGCGCCGCCGCGGTCCCGCACGAAGCCGTGGTTGCGCAGCAGGCGGACCCGCGCGGCCAGGTCGGCGTCGTCGGTCGCCACCATGCCGCCCTCGGCGGTGGTGATGGCCTTGCGCGGATGGAAGCTGAAGCAGCCCAGCCGCCCCAGCGCGCCGCACGAGCGGCCGCCGCAGGTCGCGCCCAGCGCGCACGCCGCGTCCTCGACGACCGCGACGCCGCGCCCGGCCGCCAGCGCCAGCAGCGCGTCCATGTCGGCCGATAGGCCGAAGGGGTGGACGGGGAGCATCGCCTT
>CBFDBL010000686.1:0-3578 GCA_965603035.1 uncultured bacterium | reverse complement strand
GGGAGAGGGGGAAGGAGGCCCGGGTTCGCCGGGCGGGTCAGCGACGAGGGCGATTCAGTTACGGTAGGACCCCATGCCTGACGGCGCAGACAGCCACGTGATCGAGACCCTCGACCTGACGAAGGTCTTCCGCGACTTCTGGCACCGGCCGCGGGTGCGCGCCGTGGATAAGCTGAACCTCAAGGTCCGCCGCGGCGAGGTGTTCGGCCTGCTCGGCCCCAACGGCTCGGGCAAGAGCACGACCATGAAGCTCCTGCTCGGCCTGCTCTTCCCCACCAGCGGCTACGTCCGCATCCTCGGCCGACCGCCCCGCGACGTCCGCGTCAAGAACCGCATCGGCTTCCTGCCCGAGGAGACCTACCTCTACCCCTACCTCGACGCGCGCGAGACGCTCGACTTCTTCGGCCGCCTCAACAACATCCCCCGGGCCGAGCGGCGGCGCCGGGTCGACTCGCTGATCGAGATGGTCGGGCTCGCCAGCGCGCGCAAGCGCCCGCTCAAGGAGTACTCGAAGGGCATGGCGCGCCGCATCGGCCTCGCCCAGGCGCTCATCAACGACCCCGAGCTCGTCCTGCTCGACGAGCCCACCACGGGCCTCGACCCCATCGGCACGCGCGAGGTCAAGAACCTCGTCCTCGAGCTCCGCAAGCGCGGCAAGTCCATCCTCATGTGCAGCCACCTGCTCGCCGACGTCCAGGACGTGTGCGACCGCATCGGCGTGCTCTACGCCGGCAGGCTGTGGGTCGTCGGCGACATGCGCGAGCTGCTCTCGCGCAAGCAGGTCACCCAGCTCACGCTCCCGGCGCTCGCGCCCGAGGACCAGGAGCGCGCGCGCGCCGCACTCGCCGAGTTCGCCGGCGGCCAGGACGTCGAGATCGGGCACCCGTTCGACCGGCTCGAGGACTTCTTTCTCCGCGTGGTGCAGGAGGCCCGCCAGGCGCAGCCCGAGACCGCGGGGGCGGGCATCGGCCGCTTCGACGAGACGCTCTTCAAGGAAGAGCCGGCGCGGCCCGAGGGCCGCGAGGTGCTCGAGAGCCTCGCCGCCCCCGCCGCCGAGCCACCGCCCGAGCCACCCGCCGCGCCCCTGCCCGAGCCCGAGCCCGAGGCCGACGTGCTCGGCGACCTGACGGCGCAGCCGGCCGAGCCCGCCGAGGCCGAGCAGGCCAGGGGCCGCGCCGAGGCGCGCGCCGAGGCCGAGCAGGCCGAGCGCCGGTCCGTCCTCGACCGCCTCGTCGGCGACGACGGCCCGGACGAGCCGGAAGGCGGGTAGCACCATGATGGCGGCCCTCAACCACATCCTCGATTTCCTCGCCCCCCTCGGCTTCCCCATCGTCCTGCTCGCGCTCGCCGCGGCCCTCGGCTGGCTCGTCCGCCACCACCCCGTCGGCGCGGTCGTCCGCAACACCATCGCCCAGGCCATCCGCGTGAAGGCCGCCTTCGCCATCATGGTCCTCTACCTCGTGCTCGTCCCGCTCCTGCCCTTCATCGTCAAGGGCGACGGCACCCTCGCCGGCCAGCTCCACGTCGTCATCAGCTACTCGTTCATCGCCGCCGGCGGCCTGCTCGGCATCCTCACCCTCGCCATGTCCACCACCACCCTGTGGGCCGAGCTGCACGACAAGCAGATCTACCTGCTGGAATCCAAGCCGATCCGCCGATGGCAGGTGCTGCTCGGCAAGCTCCTGGGCATCGTGACCATCGACGCCGCACTCGTGCTGTTCATGGGGCTCGTCACCTGGACCTGCGTCACCGTCCTCGCCCGCCGCGGCGCGTGGCCCCAGGTCGAGCGCTACAAGGCCAACGACCAGGTGCTCACCGCACGCCGCACCGTCCGCCCCGTGCCCGACGACGTGGCCGCCGAGGTCGAGCGCACCGTCGCCGAGCTCAAGCGCCGCGGCATGCTCCCACCGGAGCGGACCGAGGCCGACGTCCGCCGCCAGCTCGCCAGCGAGGTCGTCGTCGCGCTCAACGCCGTGCGGCCCCGCGCCTACCGCCGCTGGACCTTCGGCGGCCTCAAGTACGCCCGCAAGCCCAACGCCACCGTCACCCTCCGCTTCAAGTTCGCCTGCTCCGACACCTCCATCCACAGCAACGTCCAGGTCGGCTGGGAGATCGGCGACGCCCGCACCCCCTTCTACATCCGCACGCGCGGCGCCTACAAGCCCGACGAGGTCCACGAGGAGCAGATCGCCGCCACCTTCATCGCGCCCGACGGCTCGCTCGACCTCCGCTTCCACAACCTCGACCCCCGCAACCCCATCCTCGTGTTCAGCGGCGCCGACGCCATGGACGTGCTGGTGCCGATGGCCGGGTTCGGCGCGAACCTCGCCCGCGGCCTCTGGCTCGTGCTCATCGAGGTGCTCTTCGTCGCGGTGCTCGGCCTCTTCTGCTCCACCTTCATGTCCTTCCCCGTCTCGCCCGTCGTCGCCGTCTCGGTCTACCTGCTCATCTTCCTGGCCGGGGCCATGCAGCGCGAGCTCAACCAGGGGCTCGACCTGTTCGAGAACCGCGGGAAGAAGCAGAGCATCACCGTCCTCGAGAACGTGGTCCGCGGCGTCATCGCCACGATCCGCCACGTCCTGCCGCCGTTCGACAAGTACTCGGCGTCGGAGCGGGTCAGCTCGGGCGAGGAGATCTCGTGGCTGCTCGTGCTCGACGCCACGTTCTGGATCGCTCTCTTTCGCGGAGGCCTGCTTTTCGCTCTCGGCGCGCTCATCTTCCAGCGCCGCGAGCTGGCACTGGCAGCACGATGAACGAACCCGCCAAGACCGCCGCCCGACGCTGGCTCTTCCTCGGCCTCGCCATCGCCGTGGCCATCGCCGCCGGCCGGGGCGTGCCCTACGTGGTCGATGGCTTCGTGCCTGTCCTCAACCGCCAGCGCGAGGAGCTCGGCCTCAGCGGCCACGCACGGGCCGGCGACGTCTCGCCCGGCCTCGCTCTCGTCGTCACCGCCTCAGGGCCCGCCCGCGCCATCGCCATCAACATCCTGTGGCTGCGCGCCACGCGGCTCCAGGATGAGGGCAAGTTCTTCGAGCTCAACGAGCTGTGCCGCATGATCACCGTCCTCGAGCCCCGACTGCCCATGGTCTGGGCACACTGGGCCTGGAACCTCGCCTACAACGTCTCCGTCAAGTTCCCCGAGGACCAGCCCCACGAGCGCTGGCGCTGGATCTGCAACGGCATCGACACCCTCCGCGACCGCGGCATCCGCCACAACCCGAAGGCCTACCTCCTCTACCGCGAGCTCGCCTGGATCCACGACCACAAGATCGGCGGCAACAGCGACGAGGCCCACGTCTACTACAAGATCCAGCTCGCCGCCGACACCGAGCGGGTGCTCGGCGCCCCGCCCTACCGCGCCCGACTCGAAGCCATCGCCGACGCCCCGCGCTCCCCGCGACTGCTCGACCGGCCGACCCGCGACCTCCTCCAGCGCATCGAGACCGCCGGCCTCGACCCCCTCACCCACCCCCTCGACGTCGTCAACCGCACCGAGCTGCCCGAGCCCGTCGCCGCCCTCCTCGACCAGGCCAGCGGCTCCCCCGAGCTCGACCGCCTCGACGCCTTCCTCCGAGGCT
>CBFDBL010000685.1:0-3584 GCA_965603035.1 uncultured bacterium | reverse complement strand
TGCCAGGCTCAGACGGTGGCCCGACTTGCCGCGACGATTATACCAGAAGGGCGCCGGCGCCGCCAGCGCGCGGCAGCAGCGGGGGGTGCGAGCCGGGCTCGCAGGCAGCTCCTGCGGCACAGGCTTCCAGCCTGTGGACCCCGGGCAAGGTGCCCGTGCCACGGTGTGGGATGGAGTGGCAGAGCGGCGACTCGGACCTCTCTTCTTCGAGCATCGCTAGCGCTGCCAAGTCCTGCGGACGGGCCCGGGGCCGTCGGGGCCGCCGCCGGGCCGCTCGCGCCGGTCGGCGACGTAGGCCGCGAGGTGGCGCCGCAGGTCGGCGACCGCGATGGGCCCGAGGTCCCCGCCCCACTCGTGTAGCACGACGGCGCGCTCCTCGACGCAGCGCCGGACCACCTCGCGGACGTCGGCACCCACTAGCTCGTGACGCGCCGACTCCCGCGCGAGCGACACCACCCCCGAGCCGTCCGGCCGCCCGAGCCGGGACGCCGCGTCCAGACAACCCTCGCGGTCGCCCAGCACGGCCTCCCGCAGCCCGAGGGCCAGGCTGTCGAGCCGCCCCGCCTCGCGCAGCACCCGCTCGAGCTGGATCAGCCAGATCTCCGCCAGGCCACGCGCCGTCGGCACGGGCACCTCGATGTGGTAGTTGAACCGCCCGGCCCGCAGGAACGCCGGGTCCACGTTCTCCAGCCGGTTCGTCGCCGCGATGACGACCACGCGGGCGCTCGACTTCTTCATCCCGTCCATCCGCTCGAGCATGCAGGCGACGGCCTTGTTGTGGCAGTCGTCGCCGCGGGGCGCGCCCAGGCTCGACCGCAGGCTGAGCAGCGCCTCGGCCTCGTCGATGAACAGGATCGCGCCCGCCGGGTGGCTCGCCGCCTCGGCCCACAGGGCTCGGATGTTCCGCTCGGTGTTCCCGTAGTACTGGTTGAGGAAGATGGTCGAGGGGGTGCAGTAGAAGGGGCAGCGGACCTCGCCGGCGAGCGCGCGCGCGAGGAGGGTCTTGCCGGTGCCGGGCGGGCCGTAGAGCAGGACGCCGCGGGGCGGCTCGCAGCCCCACACGGCGAAGGCCGGGCTGCCGTTGAGGAAGGCCGCGACGATGCGGAGCTGATGCTTCGCCTCGTGGTTGCCGCCGACCTGGCTGAGGTCGCAGTCGGTCACGGTCGCGCGGTATGGGGCGAAGCTGGCGATCCGGTCCTGCTCGCTGCTGCTCGATCCGCTCGACGCCGACGCCGGGGTGCTGTCGCTGCGCAGCGAGGCCTTCTTGCCCTTCGCGATCTGCATCTGGCTCTCGGCCTTGGTGTACTTGGGGTCGATCTCGAGCGCCTTCTCGTAGTCGGCGATGGCCTCGTCGTAGCGCTGCTCGTACTCCCAGACCAGGCCGCGGGTGTAGAACGCCTCGGCCAGCTTGGGGTTGAGCTCGATCACCTTCGTGAGATCCTCCCGCGCCTTCTCGTAGCGCTCGAGGCGGGTGTAGGCCAGGCCGCGGTTGAAGTAGGTCTCGAGCAGGTCGGGCCGCAGCTCCAGCGCCATGTTGTAGCAGTCGATGGCGTCGTGGTAGCGGCAGATCTTGTAGAAGTCGTTGCCGACATTGTGGAACTCGTGCTCGATGCTCAGCTCGCCGTAGCCGCACTCGATGGAGCCGCGTGGCGTCTCGCCCGCGTCCCCCGCGTGCTCCTGGGCCGGCGGCTTGGCGGCCTGCTCGCGGACGAGCCGCTCGGCGAGCTGGTGCATGCGGTCGAGCAGCTCCCTGGCCCGCTCGCCGCGGGTGTCCTCCAGGCGCTGCCGGAGGCGGTCGAAGCGATGGCGCAGCTCGGCCACCTGCTCCTCGGGGTCCTGGGCGCCCCGATCTGCGTCCGCCTCGGCGTCCTGGCCGCGCAGCCCGACGGGGCCGACCAGCCCGCCGTTGAGGCTCGGGTCGCTCGCCTCGGCCTCCATGACCCGCTGCTTGCGCTCCCGCAGCCGCTTGACGGCCGCCCGCGGCGGCTCGATCCCCTCGCGCTCGCCCGCCAGGCAGGCCGCCGCGCGCAGCAGCTCCCGAGCCTCCGTGCACTGTGGGCTCAGCCGCAAGGCCCGCGACGCGCACTCGAGCGCCTCGTCCCCGAGCCCGAGCCCCGCGAACTCCCTGCCCAGCACTACATACTCCTCAACGAACACCTCGCGAACCACCGTGACCCTCCTTCCCTGGGGAGCCTGGGCGGGAGCCGCGACGCTCACACAGCCGCTCGTACCCCCGTCCACCCTACCAGTGGACCCCGAGCCCGATCCGTTTCGCCAAGGCGCCGATTCTCGCACCCATGCCGCAGGCCCTCGCCCGGGGGCCTGCTTCGCAGGGAGCCAGGGCGGCGCCAAGCCGCCCTGCCTTCCCGCGCAGCGGGCGTGCCGGACCGACCGCCATGCCGCCAGCCGGCCTCGCGCGCAGGCGAAGGCGAACCCAGGTATCAGGGGCAGGTGAGACGCTGCGTCAGGCGATCAGCCCCAGCTCGGCGAGCATTTGCTTGAACTCGCCGGCGTTGACGGCCGCGTGGCCGGCGTGGCAGTTGTTGAAGAAGACGTAGACCTGCTCGGCGTCGGCGGCGAGCTGCTCGGTGCGGGGCAGCCACTCGTCGAGCTCGGAGCGGTCGTAGAGATAGTTGTAGCGCTCCTTGCCGCCGCCCTCGTACCACTTGTCGGCGTCGCGGCTGTGGAAGCGCACGTAGGCCACGTCGGAGGTGGCCACGGCGACGGGCGGCATGAGGCCCTCGACCTCCGGCTCGTCCACGCAGCAGAAGCCGAGCCCGTGGTGGCGCAGGAAGCCGTAGACCGGCTCGACGGCCCAGCCGACGTTGCGGAACTCCACGACCAGCGGGTCGTCGGGGAAGTCCTCCCGCAGGCTCGTCAGGTACGCGCGGTTCCGCTCGTAGTTGCGGAAGGAATAGGGGAACTGGAAGAGGACGCCCGCCAACCGCCCCGCCTCGCGCGCCGGCGCGACCGCCTCGTTGAACTGCGGGGCGACCGAGCGATCCTGGCGGTGGGTCGTCGCCTGGTTGGCCTTGACCCAGAAGGTGAAGCCCTCGGGCGTCCGCTCGACCATGCGCTCGATCACCGCGGGGTTCGGGATGCCGTAGTAGGTGAAGTTGAGCTCGACGCTGCTGAAGCGTTGCGCGTAGTAGGCCAGCAGCCCGTCGTCGGGCAGGTCGGGCGGGTAGAAGGGCCCGCGCCAGTCCTTGTATCGGAACCCCGATGTGCCGACGTGGATCACAGTCGGTCTCCTGTGCTGGGCGATCGCGGCGGCCCGCGCCATTATACCGGCTCGCGCGGCGACCACCAGCATCACGCCCAGGCCGCTGTCATAGGCGTCCAGCCTGTCCACGCAGCAGCGGCCCTCCAGACGCACTCGACCCTGGCCCGCCGACGCAGCCTCGCGCCGCTGCTGATTCCACACTTTCGAAAGTGTGGAATGACAGATGCTCGGAGAGGAGACACACTTCAGCCAAGTGAAGAGTTGGGGGCGACAACCCTTCTTGGAAGAAGCGTTTTCTCCCCCAAACCCCAATACTGTTCGGCACGGAAGTTGCTGTGACCGTGGAGGGTAGCACTCGGTG